>JAZODE010000022.1:0-39608 GCA_045596885.1 Victivallaceae bacterium | reverse complement strand
TTGTCAAAGCGCCCTCGCTTCGATCTGATAAAGGGAGCGTTTTCGGCTGTTACCTTACAGGTAGCAACCTCAAACTACCCTTTACAGCTCTTTGCGAATGGCATCTTTGTCATTTTTTGAATGACTTTTGAAATTACCTCCTCAACTAAAAGAAAGGAAAAGAAAATGAGAGATTTTTTGAGAGAGTATCTGGATGAACTGGAAAACCGCATGGAACGGATCCTCGCCGAACAGCGGGAAATGATCGACCGTGCCGCCAGAATGATGGCTGAACAGATCAAAGCGGACAAGCTGATCTATGTTTTCGGTTCCGGCGGTCACTCCAACATGATGGCTGAAGAGATGTTCCACCGGGCAGGCGGTCTTGCCTGTATCAGCCCTGTCTTTGCTGATGCCATCCGCATTCCCCACATCCCCTTCGGCGAAAGATGTGCGGAACTGGCTCCCTACATCCTCGACGCCTACAACATCGGCAAGGACGACCTTCTCATTCTGGTCAACGGCTACGGCATCAACCCTGTCACCATTGAAACTGCCATTGAGTGCCAGAAACGGGGCGTCAAAGTCATTGCCGTCACCTCCACCGACTACGCCGAAAAGCTGCCCAAGGATTTCCACGGACGCCACAAATCCGGACAGAATCTCCATGAGATGTTTGATGTGACCTTGCTTACCTACATGGAATATGGCGACGCCATCGTTTCCATGCCCGGTATCGACTCCAAGATCGGCGCCTACTCCACTTTCGGCAACGCCTTCATCTGCAACGCCATTGCCATCCGCTGCTGCGAAATGCTGGTGGAAGAGGGCGTCGAAGTGCCCATTATCAACAGCATCAACGTTCAGGGCGGTCTGGAAAAGAACAAGAAGATCTACGCCAAATACCGTCCTCTCATCAAGTGGCTCTGAAAAGAGGTGAGCAGGTATGAAGATACCTTATGAACAATTAGCTCCGGAAAAGGCCCTTGAAGTTTACTGCGATTGGATCGTCGAACATCTTAAAAAATTCACCCCGCCTTTCGAGTGGTATTTCCTCTTTTATCCCATCCGGACTTTGCTGTTGGGGGCGAAACTGCTGAATCGTGAAGATTATGCTGAAGCAGTTTGGCCCTGGCTGGATGAATATTGTGCCGAACAGTTCCCAAACGGCGCACTTTCCTCCACCTGCCGGGGCAAAGCCATTACCGAATACACTGTGGATGAGATCGAAGACTACATCCGCAACGGTAAACTCAACCTTGCCGACGGCGGCTCCAATGTTCATGCGCTCTTTCAGGCGGCGATCTATTGCAGAGACCCTGAAAGAAAACAGCGCTACATCGACTGCGGCTGTAAATGGCTTGACTGCTGGGTCCCCATCTGGTCGCTTCCCAACGGCGCCTACGGCAACGGTATCTGGACAGGGCGCAAGATCTGCGAACCCTACTCCATGGCGATGAATGTCTGTTCTGCTTTTGCAGGCGCCTATCTCGCTACCGGCGACAAGCGTTACGTCCGCAATGCCGAAGGCTTTGCCATGTGGCAGTGCGACAACATCCACGAATCAGGTGTGCCGATCCGCTACAATCTTTACCCGCCGTCAAAGGACTCTCTCATTGGTGACTTCAGCCGTATTTTCTACATGCTGGAAGCCTTTTGCTGGGTCCACCACGTCAGTTCCGACAGCAATGTCCGCAGCCGCATTGAATCCATGATGAAAAAGTGGATCGATGCCGATATCCTGCCCCGTTGGCCCGACAATTTTGACTGGTTCGATATGAACAAGGCAACTTTGCAAGTTCCTAAAGGGGAGTTTACCGACAGCGGTGTCGGCGTGCGTTTCTACTGGCAGAGTGCCAAGTGCTGCGGGATCCCTTCCCTTCTTCAGTATTATGTTGACCACATGTACGATGATTTGGAAATCCGCAAACGGTGCCAACGGGGATTTTACTATCTTGCCAATCCGCTTAATGCACGCATGCTTGCCGTGATGGCTGAGGATGCTGTCCCCGATTTCTGTTTGCAGGCGACCGGTTTCGCAGGTCTCAGCGTGGCAGAAGGAGTCAAACAAGGCAGTACCTTTGAGTTTTTTGGCAAAGCCCCCGAAAAATAGAATAATCAACAAAAATCAGAGAGGCAATAACATGAAAATCAATTATGAACAGCATACGCCCGAACAGGCGCTTGAACTTTATTGTGACTGGATCGTCGAACATCTTAAAAAGTTCTCCCCGCCTTTTGAATGGTATTTTCTTTTCTACCCCATCCGCACTTTACTCCTGGGGGCGAAACTCCTGAACCGTGAAGACTACGCCGAAGCGGTCTGGCCCTGGCTGGATCAATACTGCATCGAGCAGTTCCCCAACGGCGGACTCTTTTCCACCTGCCGCGGCAAGGCGATCACCGAATACACTCAGGAGGAGATCGAAAACGATGTCCGTACCGGCAGACTCAATCTGGCTGACGGCGGCTCCAACGTTCACGCTCTCTTTCAGGCTGCCATCTGCTGTAAAGATCCTGAACGGAAACAGCGCTACATCGACTGCGGCTGCAAATGGCTGGATTGCTGGGTCCCCGTCTGGTCGCTGCCCAACGGCGCCTATGGCAACGGTATCTGGAACGGTCACAAGATCTGCGAACCCTACTCCATGGCAATGAACGTCTGTTCTGCTTTTGCAGGCGCCTATCTTGCCACCGGGGACAAGCGTTATGTCCGCAACGCCGAAGGCTTTGCCATGTGGCAGTGCGACAACATCCACGAAACAGGTGTGCCCATCCGCTACAATCTTTATCCCCCGTCAAACAACACCCTCATCGGTGACTTCAGCCGTATCTTCTACATGATGGAAGCCTTTTGCTGGGTCCACCATGTCAGCTCTGACAGTGAGGTGCGTTCACGGATCGAAAAGATGATGAAAAAGTGGATCGATGCCGACATCATCACCCGCTGGCCCGATCACTTTGACTGGTTCGACATGAACAAAGCCTTCCTGCGGGTCAATCCCGGGGAATACAAAGACAGTTTTGATGATAAACTGCGCTTCTACTGGTTTTCCTCCAAGTGCTGCGGTATTCCTTCACTGCTGCAGTACTATGTTGACAACATGTACGACGATCCTGAGATCCGCAAACGCTGTCAGCAGGGAGCCCTTTACCTTTCGCATCCCCTCAAGGCACGGATGCTCGCCGTTATGGCAGAGGATACCGTTCCCGACTTCTGTCTCCAAGCCACCGGCTTTGCCGGTCTGACCGTGGCAGAAGGGATCAAAAACGGTTCCACCTTTGATATTTTCGGCAAAGCCCCCGAAAAATAAAAGAACAAAAAAAGAGCCGGAAGGCGTTTTTCAATGGAAACGCTTTCCGGCAATTTTTTTTGTCAGCAGTCAGAGGGAGCGCGCCAGTCGGTGCGGGGAGAAAGGGAAAGTGTCCCTGCTTTTGCGCCGTCGGGCATGGGGTTGCGCTTGAACTGCTGGGTGCGGAACCGGGCAGTGAAGATCTTTAAGGCAGAAGCGATCTCTTCACTTGAGAAACGACCGGCAAAGAGTTTTTCAGCCGCTTTCATGAGAAATGCCCCGTCAGCGCCGTACTGCACGGTGTGCCAGAGGAAAAAGTCGTGAAGATCGTAGCTGCCTACCAGCTCTTCTGTATGCTGGGCGCCGGGGAGGAGTTCGGGGGAAACGGGGGTGTCCACCACATCTTTCAATATGGCACTTCCGGCGGCGTCGGCAATTTGGTCGGCGTAGAATGTGACCAGACTCCGCATGAGGGTCTTGGGGATGGAGCCGTTGACGCCGTACATGGACATCTGGTCGCCGTTGTAAGTGCACCACCCCAGAGCCAGTTCCGAAAGATCCCCTGTGCCGATGACCATGCCTGAAAGTTCATTGGCAAGATCCATAAGGATCTGGGTGCGCTCCCGTGCCTGACTGTTTTCGTAGGCGATGTTGTGGTTTTCGGGGTCGTGTCCGATATCCTTGAAATGAGCAGTCACGGCGTCGGCAATGGGGATGATACGCAGTTCGGCGCCGAAGACTTCAGCCATCTTTTCGGCATTCCCTCTGGTTCTGCCAGATGTTCCGAATCCGGGCATGGTGACGGCGCAGATGGTGTCCGGGGGAAGCCCCAGTTCTTTGCAGCACTCCACACAGACGAGGAATGCCCAAGTGGAATCCAATCCGCCTGAAAGACCGATGACCATTTTCCGGCTGCGGGTGCACTTCACCCGGCGGGCGAGGGCGGCGCTTTGAATGGCAAGGGTTTCACGGCAGCGTGTTTCAAGTTCCTTCAAGTTTCCGGGGATAAAGGGATTGGCTTCAAGGTGCACTTCTGCCCAGTCAGGGGAAACCGGGAGTGCGCCGAGAGTACAGAAATCACATTTGACGCCGCCGTTAAAGGGATTCTTGTGATTTTTTCGTATACGGCGCTGCTCCAGACGCAAAGGGAAGATGTCAGAGTAAATAATGGCGCTTTCAAATCCCAGTGGCGCTTTTTCCGCATCGCAGCTGCCGTTGTTGAAGATCGCCGCTCTGCCGCCGCAGATAAAGTCGCTCCCCGGTTCGCCGGGACCGGCGCCGGATGTGGCAATGACGGCGGTCAGCTGAGCGCTTGTCTGCTTCAGCTGCTCCAGGCGTTCTCTGGAAACAAGAACCAGTTCAGGCGCAGCCGCAGGGTTGAAAATGATCTGGGCACCACTGGCGGCAAGTTCACTTGAAGGATTACCGGGGAGAAGGAGATCTCCCCCCGTGACCACTGAAAAGAGCAGATCGTCACACTCAAAAATCAGCTTGTTTGAACAAACTGTTTCATTGCCCTTGAGAAAAATCTTTTCCCCCTCTATTTGGGCTCCGGAGGTGAAAAGCGGTGAGGAAACAGCGTATTTGCTGCATAAGCCTTTGATTTCACCTTTGTGGATCACGGCTGTAACATTATAAATCGCCCCCCGGCGGCGCAGGGGGAATCCTGCGATGAGGGCAGAAGAGATTTTACAGGAAAACCTGAGGAGTTCATCAAGAGCCTCCTCCAGTTCCTGATACAGCCGGGCGGAGCCGAAAAGATCTTCACACCCCGCTCCTGTCAGAGCGAGTTCAGGAAAAAGGATCACCGCCGCGCCGCGGGAATCAGCTTCCTGACAGCAGTTGATGAGCTCTTTGACATTGGTAAGGGGGTGTCCCGGGGTCACGGCAGGAACTGCCGCAGCGATCCGGTAGGGACGAAAGGTAGGGATCATTATTTTTTCTCCGTTTGCTGCTTTGCCTTGCGCTCTCTTTCGAGCTTTGCTTTGCGCTGGCGTTCCATGCGGGCACGCCGCTCTTTCTGGAGTTTGGCTCTGCGTTCTCTCTGTATCCGCTCCCGGTTGAGCCGGGCTATGGTGCGGTCAACTTCTTTGTGGAACTCCCGGTCATATCCCCACGCCGCCCCTCTGACGGAGCGGGCGCGGCGCATAAGATTCTGGGCGTCCTGAAAATGTTTGCGCTGGAATGAGATCTTTGCCATACGGGTCAAAAGTGCCCCATACCACGGGGCGGGTTTGCCGGGGATGCGCATGGCTTCGTCCAGGGTGGCACGGGCGCCTTTGAGATCCTTCATGGCGATCTGCAGTTCGCTGCGCAAAAAGGCGATATCAAGGGCACGGTCAGCAGGGAGCTGTTCGATGTTTTTGTTGGCATCAAGGTACGCCAACCCTTGAGCATATTCTTTGCGCTTTTCAAAGAGCTTGACTTCGGCGATCAAACCTTTGCAGCGGATACCCGGCAGATAGCCGGTGTCGTTGAGAATACTTTTGTAATATTTGCGGGCTCCGGCATCATCCTTGCGTGCTTCGCAGATTTTTCCCAAAGCCAGTGCCGCATCGGCGGGGATCCAGTTTTTTACCTCAGAGTCAAGGAGCGGGGCAAGTTCCCTGACTGCTTCGTCGTATTTCCCCTGAGCAATGAATATCTCTCCCCGCATCAAAGCGACCCTTGCCCGGTGATAGGATGTGTTCCGGTCACGGGAAACTCTCTGGTCGAGGAGTTCAAGAGCTTCTGAGTGACGGTTGATTCGGGTGAGAAGACGGACCTTTTCGTAGAGCGTGTAGTTTTTCCAGACACCTCTGTTGGCTTCTTTTTCAGCCTGATCAAAAAATTTCAGCGCTTCATCATATTGTTTTTTGGCAATAGATTCAAACGCCTGATTCTGAGCGGTCATCCAGAGTTCAAAGGGCTGCTTTTTTTCCGGGATCACCGGTTTTGGCGGAACTGTTTTCGGCGCAGGAGCTGGCACAGACGCTTTTTTTGCCGCCGCAGCGGGGGCTTTTTTCGCTGCAGACGCAGGAGCTGCTGTCAGGGCTGCGGCACTTGCCGAAAAGAGACACAGGGCAATCAGTTTTTTCATAAAAGTGTATCCTTCTTTCCGTTAATCATCAAGATGGGAAAGACCATCTATAAATTTCAAATATTCCTTGGAGCGCAACAGATTCATCACTTTGTTCTCCAACTGTCTGACCCACTCCCGCGAAAGGTGCAGGCGGGCGCTGATCTCGCAAAGAGGCAGCACCGGCTCTCCGCACAATCCGAAGCGGTAAATAATGATCTGCCTTTCTCTTTCAGGCAGAGTGTTCAGCATTTCGTAAAGTTTGTCATACAGAAGTTTTCTGGCATAATTGCGCCATGGTTCGCTGTTTTCTTCAGGGGCGATCAATTCTTCAAGGGAGCTGCCGTCCTCTTCAGTGGAAAGAGGCGCTTGCAAAGAGAGGCTTTGGGAAGCCATTTTACGCATGGCACTGACCCTTGCCACAGGCAGTTCAAGGAGTTCTGCCAGTTCATTGTTTTCCGGTTCCCTGCCTTCAATTTGAATAAAGCGCTGTTCTGCCCGGTTCATATTCTGGATCGCCTGGATCATGTGCAGGGGCAGACGGACCACACGGGATTGTTCTGAAATGGCGCGAAGCATATAGTGTTTGATCCACCATCCGGCGTAGGTGGAAAAGCGGTTGCCCAGCTGCACATCAAAGCGCTGCACGGCGACCATGAGCCCCAGGTTGCCCTCTTGTATGATATCGTTCAAAGGGACATTGCACTCCCGGTATTTACCGGCGAGGCTGACGACGAGGCGCAAATTGGATTCAGCCATCCGGGTGTGGAGTTCTTCCAGCTGGCTGAAAAGTGTACTCAGTTCACTGAGCTCTTTTTGTATTTGATCCACAGGCATGAGAAAGCGTGACTCAGCCTGTCCGGGGTGTTCGGGATTCAATTCAGTGTAGCCTGCGGCTGCCTGATAGAGTTCACGGGTGACTATGCCGTTGGCACGGAATTTGCTCATGACCTTTGAAAGTGCCGTTCGCTTGTCATCACAGGGTTTCCGGGCGTTGAAGGCTTCTTCAAGGGCATGATGAGAGAGTTGTATTTCGTTTTTCCACTCTTTGAGCGTCTCTATGATATCGGGCGCAAGGGATTTCTGTCCCTGCCGCAAAGAGGAGCTGAGGAAATAGTCTTCAGGGGAGGCGCCGGAACTGAAACACTCTTCCAGAAGCCGGCAGAATTCAAGGGCAGTGAAGCCAAAGTGGGAAAGACGCTCCTCAATGGTCAGCTGAAGCTGATCTATGGATCGTGCCAAAGTCTGCAGCGCTGCCGGTTCCGCCTGAGAGATCTTGCCCACACTGTTGAGGTACGAGGTGAGGGAATCGGTATCGCCATGATTTCGCTTGTTTATTTCAGCGCTCTTTTTTATGCGTTCACTGCTCATGAGTAAAAACAATCAAGGGAAAAACAAAAACGCCGCCCCGGAAGTAAAGGGAACGGCGTTTTTCTGATATTTCATTTTTTCGATCCGACACAGCGGGGCACAACAACGGTCATGCCCCGACCGTTTTGCCGCAGGAACGATCATTCAAAGAACTGCTTGTGGGCAGCCAGATTCTCTTTGGTGACCAGGACAAAGCGGATGTTGAAAGCCTTGACAGGATCAGAGGGCGCAGTCGCTTCGTAGTCAGCTTTGGGATTGGGAACGATCACACCGGCGATGACGCCCTTGTTGATCTGAGCGGAAACGAATTTTCCGGTTCCCATACCGGTGCTCAGCAGGAAGAAGACGGGGGGCTTGCTGGCACGGAAGGCTTCCATGCGCTGGGCGTTCTGGGGAAGTCCCACCAGAGAGATGACGATACCGGCATCTTTGTGCTTGGCAAGAGCGGCGTCAAAGTCTTTTGCCTTCATGAGCTCTTCGATAGGCATGGCGTTTTCAGCATTGGCGCCGGGGACGACCAGACCTTCAACGACCACATTTTCAGAGCCGTAACCTTTTTTGATCATGTCGATCAGATTTTTGGACTGAACATTTTTGTCAAAGTTGGGTTCAGCGATGACGACGATCTTCTTACCGGGGGCAACCTTGGCAAGGTGAGCACCGGCAGCATGTCCGCGGGAAGCCAGGAATGCCAGTTCGCTTTCCATGACAGCGCCGCTGCTGCTGCCCATGAGCTGGGGCAGGATCATCACGCCGGCGGCGATCAGAACGACGATACAAAGCAGAATGGCGACAGGCTGCATTGCAGGGTTGGTTTTCTGTTTGCGGGAACACACGATCATGCCGATAAAACCGACGACCATGACAGCGATACAAATCCAAGTAGTCATAACATTTCCTTTCTTTCAACAATTTGTTTAGTAGCTTTTCTTTGGGCTCGGAGGAGATGCAAGATACTTTCGTTTATTTGACACCTCTCCCGGTAAACGCTATACTTTATATCTTTTTCTGCTAAAAGTCAAATGATTTTTTATAAAAATTTAATTTTTTTTTGCTTTTTTTCGTAAAGTTGCAGCTTTAACTGCAATATCACAGCTTTTGACAGGGGGGAGTCAGGGCAATATCCGAGGCAATTTCAAAACTCCTCAAATTTGTCAAAGCGCCCTCTTCTTCGATCTGACAAAGGGAGCGTTTCTTGCAGGTAGCAAGTGCAAACTACCCTTTGCAGCTCTTTGCGAATGGCATCGAAAGCCATTTTTTGAATGACTTTTGACACTACCCCCGTCATGTATAATTCAGGCGGTATCAATGAGGCACGGCAGAAATTGGAGTTGCCTTGCAAACGCTGAACGCTCCAAATCAGTGATAAATACAGCTTTTACCGTTTAAGAAAGTGGGACCCTGCGGCGAGTATTTTGCCTTTGTGGAGTGCCTGTGTTCCTTCAGGGACGGTCAGTTTGCCCGAACTCCCGGAAAACTCCAGGGTAACGGCTCCTTTGGGGGTGGGGGCGCGTAAGATGAATTCACGGGGGGCGTTCTTCAAGGGTCCGGCAGTGAAAAGTGCAAAGCCGGGTTTCACCGGACGCACGCCGCAGAGGTGACGGGGGATCAGATTGGCAGGTGCCGCTCCCCAGGCGTGGGTCCAGTCCTGGAAAGGTTTGTCCCATTCGCCCCAGGACTCCATGGAAATTGTGGAACCCTGAGCAAGCATGTCAAGCCAGCTGCGGGGACCTGAGGCGGTGAGCAGTTTGTAAAAATGTTCCTCAAGACCGTACTCTGCGCAGACCTCAAGCAAATATTGGGCAACATATACGCTGCACATCATGCCTCTGCTTGCGATGAATTCAGTCAATGCCGGGATCTCTTCTTTTTCCGCAATGCCGAAACGCAGGGCAAAGAGTGCTGTGTGGAGCGCCGTGTGGTTTGCACCGGGAGAGTCCTCAGGGAGTTTGTTTTGCCACATCTGTTCGCGGAGTTCCCTTTTGATCGCCGCCCCCAAAGCAAGGTACTTTTCATCCCCGGTCAGCTCATGGAGCGCAAGAGCTGCTCCGTAACGGTAAGCGTTGGGAACAAAGTTGCATTCCTTCAGAACATAACCATCCCTGTCCTGCTGAGGCCAGTCCACAATATCCCGGATCTTCCCATTGCCCCGCAAAAGTCCGTCACTTCCAGCCAGCTGGGGGAGCAGTCTGGAGGGCAGCCATTTCAGCCAGCGCTCCACAGAATTGCGGTCCCCGGAGTAGAGCAGGTAATCCCGTGCCAGTATGGGCGTGAGAAGCTGCCACTCCGTCGGCCAGGTGGGGTGTTTCTCAAAAAAGTCGATGGTTTGCCGGGCAGTGTTGTAGTTGGCATCACAGCAAAAGTGCCCCAGCTGATTGATGTAGGCGTCCCCCTCGTAGGGCTGTCTTTCTCTTTCGCCGTCGATGTAGACACCGAAGACATTGGTGGCTTTGATGGAGTATTTGCAGAACTCCCAGACTTTGTTCAAATTACCATCTGAACTTTCAAAGAACGCTGCATCATCATCAAAGTCATCAAAGTAAACACTCCGCCGTACCGTTGCTTTGCCGTAGTAATGGTTGATTTCCGCATAGCGGAAAGGGGCGATCTCAGAGGGACATGCCGCAGGCAAAGGGGGATGGGGGAATCCGTCGTAGGCAGGCAGATGGGGCGGGATATTGAATCGGTAGAGATGGCGTCCGTTGGAAAGCTTCAAACGCTCCTGTATGAAGGTGGTCCATCCGGGGTGGTGGACGATCATGCCGTTTTCAGCCATTTCACCGATGACCACTTCAACATGTTCTGCGTAGACTCCCTCCAATTCCAATTCCAGTGTGCCGTAGGCGGATCTTTCAAAGTCAAAAAAGCCGTGCCCCCGGATTTCGGCGGTGCGCTCTTCGATAATTTTCTGCATGAACCAGTCCTCTTGTTTTGTTTGATATGTTCTCAGGGCAAAATATAACCGTAACCGGACTTTTTTTCAAGATGGAACGGCAAATTTTTTTTGCCGGGAGTTCCAACTGCTATGATTTTCCGGTTGAAAATACGGCTTTTATGTGCTATATTAGATGGATGTATTTTTATCTAATAGATTCAAGGAGTCATGTATTTTATGGAAAAAGAAAACAACAACAACTGGTCGGGGCAGCTGGGATTCCTGCTTGCCGCAGCGGGCTCTTCCATCGGTTTGGGCAACATCTGGCGCTTCCCCTATATGACAGGAACCAACGGCGGCGGCGTCTTTGTGCTGCTCTATCTGCTGGTGGTGCTCTTGATCGGCGTCCCTCTGATGATGGCTGAAATCGCCCTCGGACGGGCTGCCGGAGCCAACCCGGTCCGTGCTTTTTCCTCTCTTGTTCCTGCCAAAAGTTCCTTTACCATGCTGACAGCCACGCTGCTGATCCTGGGGGGCATCGTCATGCTGGTCACGGGCAATCCCGCCGGAGCCTTGATCGTGGGGCTGATCGGCGCTCTCTTTCTTGCCATCGGCTGGAAGACCGTAGGGATTTTCTGCGGACTTGTGCCCATCATCCTTCTTTCCTACTACGGGGTGATCGGGGGATGGACTTTGATCTACACCATCGACTCCATCCGGGGGGTAAACAATTTCACTACTCTTGAAGGGGCTGACAGTGTGATGAAACCCATACTCCACGCTTCAGGAAACTGGAAATGGGGCGTTATCGGCGGACAGCTTCTTTTTATGGCAACCTGCCTCGGGATCTCCCTTGCCGGAGTCCGGAAAGGTATCGAAAGATGGAGCAAGATGCTTATGCCATTGCTCTTTATCCTTATGTGTGTCCTCATCGTCCGGGGATTGACGCTGCCCGGAGCGATGAAGGGGGTGCGCTTCTTCCTTGAGCCGGATGTTTCAAAGCTGAACGCTTCAAGTGTTATCGCTGCTGTGGGACAGGCGTTTTTCACCCTCAGTCTGGGAATGGGCATCATGCTGACCTACGGCAGTTATCTGGACCGCAAGACCGATATTTCCAAAGCTACGCTGGGAGTCATCGGACTTGATACCCTTGCCGCCGTCATGGCTGGAATTGCCATTTTTCCTGCGGTGTTTGCCATGGGATTTGCTCCCAGCAGCGGTCCGGATCTGACCTTCAAAGTCCTGCCCGCTGCCTTCAATATGATCCCCGGCGGCATGGGGAGCGTCTGGAATGTGGCATTCTTTGTGATGGTCACCATTGCCGCGCTGACCAGCGCCATCAGTTTGATCGAACCCCCCGCCAGCATATTGACAGGGGAACTCAAGATGAGCCGCAAATGGGCGGTGATCTCAGTTGTTGGCGTGTGTTCAGTAATCGGCGTTTTCTGCGCTTTGAGCATGGCGGATTGGGCGAACCTTTCGGGCGTGGGAGAAGTTGTGAAAAAGATCTGGTACGGCAAAGCTCCCGGATCTTTCTTCGACATGCTTGACGGCTTCTGCTGCAACTGGATCCTCCCCATGCTGGGACTTGCCACCACCATTTATGTGGGCTGGGCGTGGGGCAGCCGCTACGCACTCAAAGAGCTGCGTGAAGGCAACAAGGGCTCCCTTGACAACAGCATCTGGCTGCTGCTTGCAGGCTTTAAAGCAAAAGACGGCGGACATGACCGCCGTTACCTCTTCACCTTCGGCATCCTCTGGGGATTTGCTCTGCGGTGGCTCTGCCCCGTGCTGGTGCTTCTTGCTTTCTTCAACTGCATCGGCGTCATCAAACTTTGACCGCCTTTTAACTTTTCGCCCCTCCCGGAAGATTTACCGGGAGGGGCGTTTTGCTTTACTCAACTGTTATTGAAGCTGCGGCTTTGGTTCCAGAGTTGACGCAGGTCACTGTCAGGAGCCACTTGCCTTTTTCATCGTTGAAGGCACTTTGGGATGTGTGCTGTACTTCGCCCTTCCCATCGGAAAGGAGGTTGCCCGTATAGCGGTCGTACTTTTTCCCCGAGGGAGAGGTGAACTCCCAGTGGCAGACCACTTTCCCGGCGCTCCTGCCTGAAAGGGTCAGGGCTCTGGCACTGAATTTTACGGGCGATCCCGCCTTGACCTTTTGAGGTGCTGTCAGGGCGACTTTGGTGACTTTCTCTTTCATCACGCTGAAAAACTCTCCGTTACCGGGGATAAGGAATACCTTGATCTTATCGGTGGCGCCGAGGTATTTCCCTTTCCGCAGGTCGTAGACATGTCCTTTGACGGGGAGTTTGACATTGAGCATTTTTCCCGTTTTGGGGTCGATCACGGGCACGGCTGTATCATATTTGAGCAAGCCAAGGATATGATTGTCGCCGTTGGAGCGCCAGCAGCTTTCAGCGAACTCTTCTTTCCCTTTGGCGTCGGTGATCTCCCGATGGGGCTTGACTCCAGCTTTGAGCAGTACGCCCTTGACGATGGCGCGCCAGGCGCTGCAGAATTGAGCAGCTCCGGAGGCTGTTTGGGAGGTTTCCCCGCCGGTTCCTCCCAGAGTCACAGTCTGATATCCGCCAAGGAGCAGATTGATGCCTACGAATTTACCTTTGCCCAGAACAGAAACATGGAAGAAACTCTTTGTGCCCGCTGTGGTGCGGAAATCCCCCTTGACGGCGGGGACTCCGGCGCTGTTGCCTTTGTAAGCGACTTTGGTCTGGACCAGAGCCGGTACTGCCGGAAGAGGACACCCGAAACGGGGAGTAAATCCATTTTTTGCACGCAAAGCGCCGTGCTCATCGTAGAGTCCGGGAACCATGTCGGCAATGACGGTACCGCCGGATTTGACAAACTTTTCGATCTGGCTGATCTCTTTATCAGAAAGTGCAATGGCAGCGGGGAGGATCAGGACTTTGAACTCTTTGGCAACGCCTTTTGTTTCAAGGATCTCTTTGTCAATGAATTTATAATCCATGCCCAGATCCCCCAGCAGTGCGTGCCAGCCGGAGTTGGCATTCTGCCACTCGTTGGCGCCGATGGTGCCGGTACATCCGAAAAGAGAACGCTGAGAATAAAGCATCGCAATGCGGGGGGATTCAGAGGCGCTCAGCACCAGTTTTCCCAAACCTTTACGGGATTCCTTGAGCAGTTTGCCGTAGTATTCCAGTACCGGAGTCAGTTTCAAGTCACCGGTGATCCCGGCACGGGGAGCGTAGATGGGGGAAAGATTGGCGCCGATAAGGAATCCGCGCCAGAAATAGGATCCGGCGTAGCCTTCGTGGGGCTCGGGAGTCACATAACCGCCGTACCACTGACCTCCCACAAGATTCTTGCCGCCGAAGTCCTGAGCAAGTTTCCGCTGGATACCGCCGTAGTAGGCAAGATAGTTCACATTCTTCATGATCTGGCTCCACTCGTAGGTGGGACCGGGATTGTTGGTGCCGGAAAGTCCGGAACGGGAGCCGGGACGAACCGAATTGATGGTTCTGTTGATGCCGCCCAGATATGTGTGGGCAAAGACATTATTCATAAAGATCTTGTGGTCAAGCCATCTGCCCAGTTTGCTCCGGTCTTTGAGCTCTTTGGACTGAACAGGAGTGACTTTATCCCATGACTTGAAGTCCGTTCCCCAGGATTTGTTCAAAGCTTCAAGAGTTTTGAACTCCTTCTGCAGCACCTTGCGGAACTCTTTCAGACAGTGTTCAGAGAAACAGATGGTGCTGCCGATAAACTGTTCATCACCTATAAAATGGTAATTGACTCCGTAGTAGTCCAGTTTGTTGACGGTCATCAGTTTTTTGACATTAGCGACCCCTTTGGAGGCAGCGGCAGGATCTGAGAAACAGGGTTTCCGCACCGGATCGTCAGTTGCTTTGTCATCCTTGTAGGGGACCCAGTTGGGGTATGAAGTCGATCCGATACCGAAGATCACAGGCTCGATGCCGCAGCTGCGCAAGGCGCGCAGAGCGGGGGTGTTGTCCCGGCACCAGACGATGAGCTGATCGTATCCGTGTTTCCGGTAGACGGGGTATTTTGCGGAGTCTCCGGCGGGCCACATGACAGTGAGGAGCTCTTCCGGATCGGCGGGGATCCCGGCGATGGTGAATTCTCCCAGTTCACGACCGGGAACAGTTCCCTTGCCTTCAACAGTTGCGATGATGCGGTAGAAGGCAGCATAGGGCGCAGCGGGAGTGAACTCAACTTTCAGTTCATTTTTTCTGACCTTTTTATCAAAGACCACCCGGCGGTCATTGTCCTCGATCCGTACCCGCAGATCCATTCCGGCGGGGAGCTTTTCAGCAGCAGCTGTGAAAGTGACTTTCTGACCGTATTGGAAACATTTTTTATCCCCTTTGAGTGCCAGCTTGATGACCGCAGGGCGGTTGACGGCGACGGCACCGGCGTCAAGGGTTTTGCCTCTGGCATCGACCAGGCGGAATTCAAGGACGCTCAACTTTTCAGGCAGAGCGTCCACAGGGACCTTGATCTCATTGCCCTTGACTTTGATATCGGGGAGGGGGAAATATTCATTGCCCCAGCGGAATCCGTTTTTGAGCACGGAATTTGCAGGAATGGCAGAACCCTTGATGACCACGGTATCTTTCTGTTGGAGTGCGGAAAGAAGTTTTGCTCCTTTTCCTGCTCCGGCAAGGTGACGCAGCACCCGGAGTGCCGCCAGATGGGTGTATTCCATGTAGGGAAAATCCCTGCCCACAGTGTCAGGATAACGGTTGCTGATCTGATGGGCGGGAACAGCCGGATTGGCTCTGAACCATTTTACGGTCATATCCATAACGGCACCCTTTTCGTACAGACTCAGCCAGTTGGCAAGACTCCTCGCAGGAATACGGCGCAGATGGGGAATAAGCAGCAATTCGGGGGGAAGAGCTTTGCGTTTGCCCAGCAGCTTGACGGGAACTGCTGAACAGTTGACAAAGAAGAGTTTGGAGTTCGCCTTGACCGCTCCGGCGAGGAATTGGGGCAGTTCTTTGCCCGTTGTTCTGAAGTCAACTCCATTGAGCAGTATGATGGGAGGGAACTTTTTGACCTCTTTGAGCCGTTCAAGAGTGTAGGGCTCCAGACGGTTTTCCATGGTGTTGCGGTAGACACCCATAATGCCGGAACCGTTGATGTAGGAAACATGACGGAGCAGAGGGATCATCTTGTAGGTAAGATTGGTGCGCTGCGCCATTTCAACGATCAAACGGCGTTCAAGGCTGGAGTAACTGCCGTTGCTCATGGGCAGAAAGAGGATCTCAGGCATCTTGAAAGCGGCATTTTTCATCCACTTGACATGGGGCGTTTCAACATCGTGGGGATTGCGTTCAATGTAGTCGATGGGCTTGTACCAGGAGTTTTTCAGCTGATCCCGGAGCCGGTCCACAAGTTTGACCTGAACAGCGGAATAGGGGGCAGGAACAACCTGTAAATCATCGAAGTAAAGAGTCTGTTCTTTAACGCCGTAAAGATTGAAGGCGATCCTGGCATAACGCGCCTCCGCAGGGGGGTAAAAATCTTTGGAGATCTCTTTCCACTCGTGTGCCTGAGTGTTGCCGGGATAGAAACGGAGCTTGTTTTTGACAAGATCTTTGCCCTTGGCATCGAAGAAGGTGATGGTGCCGATGGAAACCCCCTTGACCCGGTTGTCGTTGCGCAGTTTCACTGAAACACGGTACTTCATATCTTTTTCAAGGACGACGAAGGGACCGAAGTTCACCCATTTGTCCACAGGTTTGGCAGAGGGCTTGTTCATGGTGAAAACGCCATCTTTCCAGCCGTACCAGCGGGTCCTTGAACCGTAAAAGTTGTCAGGGTATCCGTCGGGCAGATTTTTATTCTTTTTGCCGGGAACGGTGAAGGTACCGTTGTAAATCAGATTGGCGCCTGTTTCAAATCCTTTTGAATCAAGTTTTTTTGCAGGAGTCCGGTCAAAAGCGATCTCAACATCACACATCGCCATGCCGAAAAAGTTGTTTTTGCTGTCTCTGAAAGAGCCGTCAGGTGCGACTTTGGCACCGTAAAAATTGGTGTCTCTGATACCGGGAACGGCAAAGAGCAGACGGTTGCTGCCGTCTTTGGCTTTGACGATTTTTGATGGGAGTTCACGGGAGTAGTCGGCGCGTTTGTTGGCAACTTCAAAGACCGCCACTTTTGCGGGGTCCACCTTGGCGGGAAGGAGTACTTCACGGACTGAATCCGTGTACTGCCGGGGGACGCTCAGATTCATGGAGTCGGCACTGCGGGGCATGTTGCCCCCCAGATTCTGGAAAAAGGCGATGTCCCGCTCTTTGCCTGCAGCGTGGAATGCCGGGTAATAGATGCACTTGGGTGCGGCAGGAACTTTGTCAAGTTTGGTGATGTGAGGCTTTTTGAGTTCCGCAGGAACATTTTCGGTCAGAAGGAGTTCCACATAAAAAGAGGTGCTTTTTCCGGGGAGAAGAGCTCTTTCATCGGTGATGAACTCCAAAGTGCCGAGGGGGTCTTTCAAGCTGTACCAGCTGTAAAAAGCGGCAGGTTTTTCTTTGGGGAATGTAACGATGGCGCCCCGTTTGGTTTTGGGGTCGTAGACAGCGCTCCAGGCTTTGGGAGCGGGGAAACTCCACTCATCGGACTTGATGGCTGGTCCGGGGTGAAGCAGTTCTGCGGTGCCTTTGGTACGGGGCTGAAGATAGATATTGGCATTTTTGCCGTCTTCGCTTGCCCGCAGGAAGGTCCTGACCCACAAAGCGGCGTTGTGAGGTTTGGAATCCAGATTGGTCAAGGTGTATTTGAGCTGGATCACATTTTTGCTGCGGTAGACGGTGTAGATCTTGTTGATCTGCAGCCAGTCAAAAGCTCCGGTGCCCCGGGCGGTGAATGAAATTTCATTCAGCGACCAGTAACGTTTCAGGAACTCTGCACGGAACTGCAGATTGTCGAAACGCTCCTGGTACTGGGCAGGTTTGCCGTTTTTGATGGTGTCCGCCATGACTCTTTCGGTGAAAGAACCATTGTAAATGGCGTACTCTTTTTTGTTCCAGGTGATGGTGGTGATGCCGCCCCCTTTGGTGTCAAAGGTGAGGCGTTTGTTCCCGAGATCCACCGGGATCTCCACCGCTGCCAGTGTAAAAGCTGCGGCAACAAGGGAAAGCAACAGATTTTTTTTCATAAGACTCCTTGTTATATTTGAATGATAAAATCAATACCATGAAGCTGTGGGAGCAAGGGGATACCAGAAGGCCTTCCGGTAAACATTGGCGATCTTCTGATCGGGGATCGCCGCCCGTTTCAGGAATCCAACATGACCGTCTCCGAAAAGGATGTTGCAGCCGTTGGCGTGCCGGGCTTGCATCTTACGCTGGTCAGCGGTGTAGGTGGTATCGCTGAAGGCTGCATAACTGATGGTGGGGGTGATAGCGTCCCCCATATTGAGCAGCTGGGAAGGATAACGCCAAGCTGTGATTTTACGTATCCGGGGATCGCCGCCGGAACCGGAGTAATACCCGATGAAATAGCCATTGTACCCTTGAGTAATAAGCATCTTGCTGGTTTTCCACATGTAGGATTCATCGGTAGGTTCGG
The DNA here is from genome assembly GCA_045596885.1 of Victivallaceae bacterium. GTDB lineage: Bacteria > Verrucomicrobiota > Lentisphaeria > Victivallales > Victivallaceae > UBA1784. The sequence goes on along the minus strand of JAZODE010000022.1, from coordinate 21,454 downwards.
CTGAAGGACACATATAGGCTGAAATATAGACTTTGCCCCCTGTGTCATATCTGCCGCTGTAGCGTATGTTGCTGTTGATCAGTCCCGGCCAGTAATCTTTCATGACGCCCCAGTTGGCAAGATAGCTGGCGGCGTACAGCGGGAAAAAATCTTTGTTGTCGTCGGCGTAGGCGCGGAGCGCCTTGCCTGAGGTCATAAAGTTGTTGACGCACTTTGAGGTTTTGGCTCTCTCCCGTGCCTGTTGCAAAGCGGGCAGCAGCATGGCTGCCAATATTGCGATGATCGCAATCACGACGAGGAGTTCAATCAAGGTGAAGCTGTACAGCTTCACCTGCCCTTGGGCAGGTGAAACCCCTTCTTCTTTGCCATAAACACGATCACAGCAGAGATGTGATCTTTTCACCAACAGTTCGATCAGTGTGAATTTTTGTTTCATAAGTCGGGCTCCGGAATAATATTACAAAAACAGTTTCATTTTTACCGTCAGGGGTTAATATAGCACCCCAAAAATAAAAAGTCAAGGACAAAGGCTGTTGAAAGAGTTTGCTTTTGGGGCAGTTTGATATCGGCAAAAAAACAAAGTGCCGCTGAATGTGCTTGAGTGTGGGGGCAGCGTCCGGCGTGATCAAGGCGTTTGCGGCAACTCAGTCAGCGCAAACTGACTGAAAAAAGCTGTAAAGAGCACTTGCAAAAAAAGTTTCCCGGGGTATATTAGAACTCTGTTTGCGAAAGTGTATGAGGGGGCTTAACTAAAATGAGGCAATTTGAATTGCAGCAAGAGGCAATTTCAAGATAAAAAACATATTGAGGGAGAAAAAATGATCGAATTTCTGACCGGACTTGCCAATCTTGCCGGAGCTGAGTCGCTCCGCTATTTCGGCAAGATCAAAGCTGGGGACATTGAAGGCAAAGCCACCAGCAAGGATCTGGTTTCCATTGCAGACAAAGCCATTGAAAAGCTCATTGTCTCAAAGATCCTTGAACGTTTCCCCGATCACGACATTTTCGGCGAGGAAACCGGGCACCGGGGGACAAAATCCGAATATTGCTGGATCATCGACCCCATTGACGGTACTCAGTCCTTTGTGAAGCATCACCCCTACTACAGTATTTCCATTGCCCTGTACAAAAACGGTACCGGCTATGCGGGAGCGGTGAATGCGCCTGCTTTGGGGAGACTTTTTACCGCTGTTTCAGGACAGGGCGCCTTTGAAAACGGAGAACCGATCCATGTTTCAGATTGCACGGAACTGGAAAATGCCGCCTGTGCCACAGGATTCGCCCGTCTGCGGGAAAACAGGGTGGAACCGGTACTGGAAAAGTTTGTCCGTGTGCTGCCCCATCTGAGGGATATCAAGCGGTGCGGTTCTGCCGCTCTGGATCTTGCCATGACCGCCGCAGGGGTTTTTGACGGATATTGGGAGGAAGGCTTGCAGCTCTATGATATGGCAGCCGGAGCCATCATCTGCCGTGAAGCCGGGGGAGTCGTCACTGATTTTCAGGGGGGAGCCAACATGCCTGCCGACGGCATTATCGCCGCCCCCGCCCCCATCGCCACCGCTCTCAGGAAACTTCTGAAAGGAGAATAAGTTTTCGGGAACTGCGCTGGATCCTGAGGACTTTTCTGAAAGGAAAAACCGTTCCCCCGGAAATTGTGACGGAGGAACGGTTTTTTGTGTACAGGGGGTTCAGAGATGGACATAATCCGGTCTCTGCTCTTCGGGCATCTTTTTGAACTTAACGTTTTCGATCTTGAAGTTGTCAACATGACGCACGAACAAAAGCGCCGGGAAAGGATCGTACCCGAAAGTGAAGGTGCTGGGGAAGGGGTGGGCATCCTCAGTCAGCTGGGTGTCTTTCCAGTGGGGTTCAACGCTTTCAGCAACTTCAATGGAACAGTTTCTCAGAGTGATGTTTTCCATATTGAAATTTTCCATGCCGCAGATGTAGCTGCCCTGACGGCCGGAGTTGAAAACATGAACATTTTCCAGCAGAACATTTTTGAAATATGAAGGCTCTCCGCCGCCGCCGGGTTCACCCAGACGCCCCCGCTTGCGGTTGCCCCAACGCATGTAAAGGGGCATCCTGACGCCGAAGATCTTCACATCACGGATGGTCACATCGTCAACAAATGCGCCGTCCACGGCGCCGATCCCCAGTCCGGCGGCTCCGCGGTATTCTTCACCGGGAATCCGGGGAGGGGACTCCGAAGGAACGATGAGGAGTCGTTCAGCAAGGACCCGGGTGTAGCCCGTGTTGCTCTCGGTACCCAGTTTGAAGGCGGCACAGTGTGAACTCAAGATACAGTCGTGAACATACACATCGGAACAAGCTGTGTCAGTACCGGTTTTGAGGCAGATCCCGTCGTCGCCTGAATCCACCCGGCAGTTCCAGATCTCCACATCACTGCATGAGTCGATATCAACGCCGTCGTTGTTGTGGCATCCGTGGGAGCGGACCACCAGATCGTGGAGTTTGACATGGCGGCACTTGATGTAGTGCTGCATCCAGAAAACGGAGTTCACCATGGTCAGGTTTGCAACTTCCACATTCTCGCACGCACCGAACCAGATGACACGGGGCTTGGTCTTGTGGATCTTTACATCGTGGGGAGGGTAAAGGGCACTGCGTCCGTCGATGAGTCCTTCACCTTTGATGGTGATATTTTTTTCCTCAAGGGCAAAGAGCAAAGCACGGATCCCTTCCCGTCCCTCGTAGAAGGGAATGGGGGAGGGGAGGTAAAGGGGATAATCCTCTTCAGCAGTGGAACCGTAAAGGGCGGCGTTGAGTTCAAACTCCAATGTCAGGTTGCTGCACAATGTGAGTGTGCCTGAAACATAGCTCCCCGCAGGGAAAAGGATGGTTCCGCCCCCTTCGCTTTTGCAGCGGTCGATAAGCTGCTGCAGCAAAGCGGTCTGGGGCGTTTCGATACCCGGCACGATGCCGTGATCGGTGACTTTGTAAGTGTTCATTTTATTTTACCTCAATGGTTTGCATCTTCTTCAATCCGGTGTTGAAATGGGTCACACAGAGCTGCCATTTGCCTTTGGCGGCGTTGAAGGGGATCTGGAAATCCCAGCTGCCGCTGCCGTTGGCTGTGCGCAGGTTCTTGCGGTAAGGACGCTGATCCTTGCCCGCAGGATCAAAGAGCCTGATATTGAACTGCTGAGGTCCGACAGCACCTTTGGCTGTGAAACGGATCTCTGCTTTGGCGCCTGCTTTAAGTGAAGAAGGCGCCTTGAGCTCAAGAGCATTGACCTTGTTTTTCTGCACGGAAATAAAGTTGGCGATACCGGGAACAAGGAGGTTTTTGAAGGTGTTTCCGTAACCCAGATATCTGGCGTTGCGGATATCGTAAAGATGTCCTTTGAAGGGCAGTTTCACGGTGATATTGTGACCTTTTTTCCGGTTGATGACATCGTTGGGCGGAGGCAGGTTGCCTCTGCTTCCGGGGATCTGGGGATTTTTATAGAGAGCCACAGTTCCTGTGGGACCATCCCAGCGGACCAGTGCCATGCAGGGCAGCTCTTTGCCCTTGCTGTCAAGGACTGACATGCCGGGCTTCACGCCGGAGCGCTCCAGCTGCTTTTTCACGATACCACGCATCGCCAGCTGCATCTTTGCATCGGCTGATTGAGAGGTGGCAAGCTCTCCGCCGGTACCTCCCAGCTGGATGAAATGATAATCACTGACAGAAAAGTTGAAGTTGACAGTGCGTCCTTTGCCGTAAGTTTTCTCCTGCATGAGGGGCATTCCCTTTTCAGCCACTTTGAACTTGCCTCCCAGTTTGGGCAGCTGGGCGTAGGTGATGTCGATGGGACCATTGAAGGGGGCAAAGAGTCTGTTCATAACAGGGGAACTGCGGCGTTTCCCGTGTCCGTCATAGCGTCCGGGGGCGAAGTCGGCGATGAGGGTACCGCCCCTTTTGACGAAGGCTTCCAGCTGTTTTGCCTGAGCGTCAGAAATGGCGACGGCAGCAGGCAGGATCACCACCTTGTACTGTTCCGGGATCCCGGTGACAGCCACTTTTTCATAATCCAGGAAACGGCAGTCATATTTCATATCGTCCAGCAGTTTCAGCCATGAATTCTGGGTGTTCAGCCATTCGCTTCTGCCGAAGGTGGCAATGGCGGTGTAAAGGGAACTCTGGGAGTAGAGCAACGCGATCTGCGGCGCAGGCGTACCGGAAAGCCACAGTTTGGTGTAACCGCTGCGGAATTCATCCACAGCCGCCTTGGCAAAGCGCACGTTCCGGGTGGGGGTTCCGTCGCCGTTGGTCATGGTGGGGGGCCAGAAGGCTGCCATGTTGCTGCCCCGCAGAAGTCCTGCCCACATGGGGCTGATGCAGTAGGATTCCTGATCGGTGTCAGCGTAGCAATAGGTCAGCCACCGTCCGGCAAGGATGTTGTTGTCGCCCAGGTCGTGGATCAGTTTTACCTGGATGCCGCTGTAATAGCTCATCACTTTGCAGTGCTTCATGTACTGCACCCAGTCATAGCTGTAGCCGGGGGACTGGGTACCGCTGGCACCCATACGGGCGTGAGGATTGTATTTCACCAGATCGGTCAGGTGGCTTCTGAACTGTCCCCAGGCGAAGGTCGCAGCCATAAAGAGTTTGTGATCCAGCCAGGGCGCCAGATTCTCTTTGTTCTTGAGTTCGTCGAGCTGTTTGGGCATGACATCGTCGAAGGAGCTGTAATCGGTTTCCCACACCTTGTTCAAGGCGGCGATGGATTTGTACTCCTCTTTGAGCATTTCACGGAACTTTTTCAGACAGTGCTTTGAGAAACAGACGGTACTGCCGAGGAACTGTTCGTCACCGCTCCAGAAATCACGGATGTCATAATAGCCCAGCAGATTATTTTTGCCGTAGTGGGTTTTCAGGAGTTCTGTGTTTTTGGCAAGGTATTGGGGATCGTGGAAACAGGGATTGCGCACAGGATCGGTCTTGCGGTCTCCGCGGTAGGGCCTGCTGTTGCGGAAACTGGCAAGTCCCATGGGACTTGCGGCAAGGTTTTCATAACGTGCTGAACGGTAGATATCCTGAGTGTTCAAACTGTAGGGACTGCCGGAGGTGATGCCGTCCAGTTCAAGATGGCGTGCCAGATGGCGCTGGAATCCCCAGGTGGTGGCGAAAAACTCTGTAAAGTCAGTGGGACCTGCGGGGGATGAAAATTCGCAGATGGTCTCTGCCGCAGGAAGAGCATTTTTCTTCACTCTGACGATGAGATTGTTGAGGACGGTCCGGGGAGCGGGGAGCTCCAGCGTTACAGTCTGCTTTGCCTTGGCAGGGAGACTTTTCCGGGCGATGATACGCTGGAAGGTGTCTTCCACTTCCACTTCCACAGTGCCGTTGGCAGGGGGGGCGGTCAATTTCAGATCAAAGACCAGAGGTTTCCCCTGAGGAAAGATCCGGTCGGCGTATTTGAACGCGACATCGATCTTGACCGTTTCAGGAGTATCGACCACAAAGGCGCCGGCGTCGATGACTTTGCCTTTGGCATCAAGGAGTCTTGCGTTGGCAACTCCTCTGCCGCCGGGGAGTGCTGCAGAGGGAAGGGGGATCTTGTTGATACCGGGTTTCAGAGAGAGTTTGAGATTCTTTACAGCTTTGGTTTCACGGAACATGTTGTTGTATTCCAGCTCCAGAGCGGCGGTCTGGGCTTTGGCGCTTTTGATGACGATCTCTCTGGCATTGCCGGAAACGAATTGGGCAGCCAATTTGGTTCCGGAAAGGTAGCGCATGATCTGGATCTTGGCAAGATTCTGGTACTCCCACCAGGGGTAATCTCTTCCCACATAGACGATGCGGTTGCGGGCGGCTGTGTCATCCATTCCCTGAGGGATCAGGGGGTTGAGTCTGGCGGCAGTTTCGCAGCAGATGACGTATGATTTACCTTTTTTGTACCACCTGATCGCACGGTTCCGGGCAATCTTTTTCATCTCGGGAAGCATGAATTTGACAGGAGCTTTGACCTCTTTGCCCTGAAGTTTGGGGAAGAAGGTTCCGCTCAATACGATGAAATGTGTTCCCTGTTTCTGCCAGGAGGAAAGGAGCTCTTCAAGATCTTTGCCGCAGCGTTTGGGGATAAGCCGGGTGATGAGGACCACTTTGGGCGCTTTGGGGAGTGCTTTGAGCATTTCGGCAGAGTAGGTGCAGAGCTCTTTGCCGAAAGTCACCACATGGACACCGTAAATACCGGTGCTGGAAATGAATTTGCCCAGAACAGGAACGACCTTGATATTCATGGGCATACGGCTTGCCAGTTCGACCACCACCTTTTTGTCGATCATCAACCTGCCGCGCTCATGCTCAAAGGAAAGATAAAGGAGATCAAGAGCCTTTTCTGCAGGAGCCGGGTGGAACCATTTTTTATGGGGATTGGCGGCGGCAAGAGAGAATTTTTCCAGATACTCAAGGGGGACGCCCCACTGTTCTTTGAGCTCTCTGCGGCCTCTTTCAAGAGGAGTGATTTTGCTGCAGGAGATGGGTTCGGCTTTGACGCTGACATTGTCAAGCAGAACTTTTCCCGATTTTTTGGAGGAACGGGTCACAGAAAGCACGATCATGGCACTGCCTTCAGGGGCAAAGACTTTTTTCTGGACCTTCTGCCACTCAAAACTCTTTTTGGAGCTGAACAAAAGTTTTGAGTACTTACCCATTCTTTTCCCTTCCGCATCAAAGAAGGTGAAATAGCAGCGGGTCATGTTGTCGGAGCCATCATTTTTGACCATGAAAGAGATGTTGTAGATGCGGCCAGGTTCAGAGATCAAAGGCATGATAAGTTCACCGCCCCGGAGACAGGGGGAGCCGTTGATCCCTGCAGTTTTCAGATATTCCGCAAAGTAATTTTTGTTGGCAACAAAGTTGTGGTGCGCCGGAATGGCAGGATTTTTCGGATCAGGGGTGTCAAAGGTTCCGTTGCAGATCAGTTCGCCCCCTGCGGGAGCTTTCTCTTTGAGCTTCAAGCCGTCGGTACGGTCGTAGAAGATGCGGCAGTCGAATCCTGAGGCATCAAAGGATCTGCGGGCACCGCTTTTTTCGGTGTATATGCCGTTTTTCAAGGTGGAGCGGGAGACGCTCCCTTTGGGATTGAAGCCGGGGACCTTGAGCAGCAGCTCTCTGCCATTCAACACATAACCCACGGGACGGTCAAAGGAGGGAGAACCGTTTTTCAGCTGGAAAACGGCGATCTTGTCAAGAGGAGTCCCTTGGGGCAGTTCAACGGCGCGCCATGAGTCCTTGAATTGCTTTTTCAGATTGATGTCAAAGAATTTGGTGTCTTTGGGGAGCTCTTTTTTGATGGTGCGGATCTTGTAGGAACGGTCTTCCTGCAGATTCAACTGATCCACCATGGCGGGGATCTTCCCTTTGACGGAGCGGGCGGTGAATTTCTTCTGAGCGATAAATTTGTTCAACTCCTTTACAAAGTGGAGTTTGATGGAAAAGCTGCGCTTGCCACCTGCAGGGAGCACCTGTTCGTCGCTGAAAAACTCTGTGCTGGCGGAGCGTCCTTTGACGAACCAGTTCATGAGTCCTGCGGTACTGTCGGCAGGGTATTCGATGAGCAAGCCGGAGTTGTCTTCTGAACCTATGGCAAGATAGGTCTGGGGAGGCAGTTTGGAAAAGGTCATGTAGGTTTGCTGTTTCAGCTTTTTCACTCCTTTTACACTTGGCTGCCAGTAGATGTTCTCACGGTCGGAGCGATAGAAATAGTTACGGGTGCTGAAAGAGATGGGCTGAGGCGTTTTACCGGTGTTGACCAGCTCATAGACCACCTCCAGCGTGTTGCCGGGACGGACCTTGTAGGTTTTGTTCAGACGCAGCCAGTTATAGACGGTCCCTATGACGGAAAAGGTGATGTCCGCTTCGCCGGATTTTTTGAGGCTTTTCCAGGAAACAAGTTCGTATTCAAGTTTGCCGAAGTCTTCATGAAACTGGGTTTTTTCTGCGACGGTCTGACCCAGACGGCTGTCGGTGAAGGCGTTGCCATGTTTCCGGGGACCCCGGGCATTCCAGTCCACTTTGTTGTGGATCAGTTTGGTGAGCATACCTCCTTTGGTATCGAAGGTAAGATGGAAATTTGAGTTTTTAAAATCAAACTCTCCGGCGGAAACCATTATTGCCGCCGTCATCAGACACAACAGTGTTGCGATCCGCATTTTTCAGCTCCTTTATCTTTTACGATTTGCTTTATTTTTGAACAAAAACAGTATTACTCCTACTATAGCCTGAAATATGCTGAATTACAAATATTTCAAGATGTAAAAAACAGAAAAAGGAGACAGAAAGGCAGATATCTGCTCTTGTCTCCTGCGGAAAATGAAAATGATTTCAAAAACTGACCTTGAAATCACCTCTTACCGGGAAAGATTTTCAAGATCTATCAGATGCTCTTTCCCCTTGAAACGGAGTATGAAACTGTTTGCACTGCACTTTTCTGTTTCGGGGAGTTTTTCCCCCCGCCGCACCGGGATGAGCAAGGTGGCAAAACGGCAATCCTTTTTCCCTGAAATGGTCATGGTCAATGTGGTGCTCTTGTGGAGCTTCAGGTCGTTGCGTCCTACAAACCATCCCCCCATGGGGGGCGTATCCACACCTGAAAGAAGGCGGGTTTCAAGCTCCTCAGGGAAAAGGGGAAGAATGAGAATATCGTAAACAGCTCCGAAATCTGAAAGGTATGCCCCTGGAATGGCGGAAAGCTGTTCCATCTTTACGGTGTCCAGCTGGAGCCGCATTTCGTAGGAGTGAGGTTGCCCGTCGGTGGACTCCAAAGTATCTTTGATACAGAAGAGATCCGGCTTGTAAAAGCGCACTTCACGGGTGTGTTTTGCCATCTTCCGGACGGGGATCTCAAGGTCTGCTTTACAGAGGACCAGAGGACCGAAAACATCATCATAAACCCCTTTGGCATAGTCGAACTTTTCGTTGCTGATCCAGTTGGCATCAATAGGGGAATCCACCTTGCGGGGGGCTTCACGCTTTTGCATGAAACCATCGACCAGCACGGTGTTGTGGTCAGAGGCGTTGATTCCGTAGGCACGGTAGATGGAGCGTTCATACTGTCCGCCGCCATCGTCGTAAATCAGCTCCTGAGAACCTTTGTAAATTTGGATGTTGAGCTTGTCATGGTGCATGTGTCCCGCTCCCAGAGGACCCACATCAAAGCAGCAGCAGAGGGCATCGGCGCTCCAGTCGGAACGCATGACGGCAAAGCCCGCCCAGGGGAGAAAACGGGAGCTTGAAGGCGTTGAAGAAGGTGCTTCCCCCTCTTTGCGGTTGGAGGCGCCCCAGAGGAAATCCTGCCTGTCGGGGAAAATTTCAAGAGCCTGTTTCATTTTCCGGGAAACGGAACTTGTGAAACAGTCATTGGTCCGGGGGGAACTCAGAGGGGGCATTGACATGGCAAGGGCACTTTCAAAGGAAAGCTCCAGTTTGCTGATGAATTCAGACGGCAGTTCGTTTTTGATCCCTTCGTGACGGGCGATATTGCAGAAGGCAAGGGAGCACGAAAGGGTCACGGAGTGATAGTCCGGGGAAAGTTCATCGTGCATTCCGTCAGGCAGGATCTGGAGCAATATGGCTTTGCTGAAAGTTTCTGCTGCATAACTGCGCATGGCACTGCTGCATTTGAACTCCTGAAAAAGAGCCGCAAAAGTGTAAAGTCCGCTCATTTCCATGAGAAGCCAGTTGTTCCGCAGTTTGTGGTGGGCTTGCAGATGGACACAGTGACGGAGCATGGAACTCAGCATCAGACAGATGTTTTCGTCGGTGAATGAAGGAGAGGTGCGGAATGTTTCAAAACCGAGACACCAGGAGTACATCATCCGCAATCCGGCTTCGATGGTGCGCCAGACACTGCCGGGGGCGTTCCAGTCGTCGCTGTGTTTTCCTGCCGTTGCGACCCAGGAGTAAAGCTGATCGTTGAAGGCTTTTGCATACTTTTCATCTTTTGTCTCTTCGTAAGCTGCGGCAAGATCCATCCAGAAGTTCATGCGGTTGAGCTGCCAGAGCCATTCGTGGTTCACAGGGGGAGCGGTCAAAGTGGGATTGAACAACCAGTCGATCTTTCCCTCCGGAAATGTGTGGGGAATATTGACGACAGTTACATCCCCCGCAACTGCCCGGTCCGCCGTTTCACGGGAACAGCAGGAGCGGTCAAGATGTTTGCAGTAAGGACGGGCACTGCGGCTGCGGAAATAAGCTGCGGTGCTTTTGATCAATCCATCTCTGTCGCCAACTGAAAGTGCCTGCCGGAATGAAGATCCCATTTTTTCAGGATCGAGCATTTCAAAAAGTTCAGAAAGCATCTGACTGTATTCGGGAAAAGAATCCATAAGTTGTAAACCTTTATTTTTTATTGCCGCTATTGGCAGAATGAACGGAACCGGCATTGGGCACACTGCTTGAGATCCTGTGGAAAAAGAGTGTGGGGCAAAGGGGCTGTTTTGAGTTTGAGTTCCAACAGGAGCATCCGGTCGGCATCTTCCCTGATGCGGCGGAAAGCTCCGCTGAAAGAACGGGGCATGGGAATGTGCTGCAGTGTGCCTGACTCCAGATGAAAGATCTTCACTTTGTCCGGAGCGGTATTGAAATTTTCAAGAGCGTAAAGACTCAGAAGAGCACTGTTTTCTTCGCTGACCCTGCCAACGCACACAAAAGAAAGTTCACTTTCACAGTGCCATGCGGCAAGGGGCGTTGCATAGCAGTCAAGATCATTCCAGTTGACTTTCAGGGGGAAAGGAAGATGGATCCGCGAAGAAACAGGAATGGAAAGCAGCTGCTTCAAAGCTCCGGCGTGCAAAAGTTCGCTCCGGCTTTCGAGGGCTTTCAAGACTTTTTCTTCCAGCTCCTGCAGGGAGATTCCCTGTTCAGTCAATTCCCGCAGCAGCGGCAGTTTATGGTCGTGTTCCGGGCGTCCCAGAAGCATGGCTTTGAATTCAACGGCAAACCGGTCTTTGAGAGCCGGAAGAAAATTTCCGGCTGTATTTTCCCCTGAATCCCAAAGAGCACGCAAAGCTTCATAAATTTTGCTCTTTGCATATTCCTCAACGCTGAGTGCGCCGCGTAAAAGATGGAGTCGTTCCGCCCTGGGCGTGACGGTTCCGGTGAAAGCTCCTCCGGCAGAACCGTAGTAGTGATAAAAATACTCCCGCAGACAACGGTCGAACATTTCCCTGCGCCGCATGGACCAGGTGAAAGGATTGATGTATTGTTGTGCCATAAGAGTGTTTCTGTTCTGAACATTTGTGGATACCGTTCTGAGGCAATTTCAAAACTCCTCAAAATTGTCAAAGCGCCCTCGCTTCGATCTGATAAAGGGAGCGTTTTCGCCTGTTACCTTGCAGGTAGCAGGTTCAAACTACCCTTTACAGCTCTTTGCGAATGACATCTTTGCCATTTTTTGAATGACTTTTGAAATTACCTCCGTTCCATAAGATAATCCGTGATTTGAAACATTTCAAGAGACAGGGCAGGAAAAAGAGAGGAAAAATGGTGTTTTGAACTTGTATTTGAAGCGGGAAAATGCTATATTATCGGACAAATCCGGGAAATAAAAAATCAAAAATTCAAACAGGGAAAGAACATCATGAGCAAAGTCAGATTTACGGCATTTTCAGATTTGCACCACCACCCCGTCTGGTTCAAGACGGACGCTCCTGAAAGATTGACCGCCATCCAGCAGAGAGCGGAAGAAGACGGTTCTGAATTTCTCATCCACATGGGGGATTTCTGTCATGATGTGACTGTGGCGGAGGAACTGCTCAAACAGTACCGGGAGTTCAAAGTTCAGGGATTCCATGTTTTCGGCAACCACGAATTTGACCTGAACAGCTACGAAGGCGCTCTCAAGGCATACAACTTGAAATGCGGTTATTATTACTTTGACAACAGCGGATTCCGTTTTGTTGTCATTGATGAAAACTATTTTTCGGATTTTCCCGGAGTCATCTTCCACTACTCCGAGCGCAACTACTTTGACCACCCCTCAGGCAGGGATTGGATCGATCCTGAGCAGATCCAGTGGCTTAAAGAGACCATACTGAGTTCACCTTATCCCTGTATCCTCTGCAGCCATGCCACACTGGAATATGAAGGAGGCATCAAAAACCGTGAAGAGGTCCAGGAGATCATCCGGGCGTCTCAGAAGCTGCCGGGAAGAGTCATGCTCTGCATCAACGGTCACTATCACAGAGATAACTTCAATGTCATCGACAATGTGGCATACCTTGATCTCAACTCCGCCTCTTTCAACTGGATCCCCAATCCCCATTATCTCTATCCGGCAGAGTGGTATCAGACCATTGAGGGCATCGGCAACCAGATCATCTATACCAACCCTCTCAGCGCAACTGTGACCATCGATACCGACGGAAACATCGAGATCGCCGGGAGCAAGGGCGAATTTCTTTGCGGCGTGACCATGGAAATGTCAGGGAACAAAGATGGGCGCCGTCCCTGTACCCCCTGTATCCTTGACCGTAAAGTCAGAATTTGAGGAGCCGGAGTTTGAAATTGGCTTGAAATTGTGCTATATTAAGTAATCGGCTGCAGCTGCATTGCATTTACAGCAGGTGTTTTACGAAATTTAATGAAAGAGATGTAAATCATGGAAATTCTTGAAACAGCTATACCCGAAGTGAAGATCGTTGTCCCCAAAGTGTTTGGCGATGCCCGCGGATATTTCTTTGAATCCTGGAACGCCGGAAAATATGCCGAAGCAGGCATTGACTGCAAGTGGATGCAGGATAATGAATCCCGTTCCCGTTTCGGTGTGCTCAGAGGACTCCACTATCAGGCTGCCCCCTACACACAGGCGAAACTGGTGCGTGTCATCGAAGGCGCCGTCCTTGATGTGGCTGTGGATATCCGCAAAGGCTCCCCCACTTTCGGAAAACATGTGGCGGTTGAACTGACTGCCGAAAACAAATACCAGCTCTTTGTGCCCCGGGGCTTTGCCCACGGTTTTGTGGTTTTGTCCGAGAATGTGACATTTGCCTACAAATGCGATAACATCTACATGCCCTCCCATGAACGGGGGATCGCTTTTGATGACCCCGATCTGGGGATCGACTGGAAGGTCGATCTGAAAGAGTTTCTCCTTTCTGCCAAAGATACCGCAAACCCCCGTATGAAGGATGCCGAACTCTTTGACTACAACAACAAGGAATATCTGCAATGAAAGTTCTTATCACCGGCGGAAAAGGCATGTTGGGCCGTACCCTCTGTGCCGAGTTGAACGAGTTTGAAATGGTCCCCACCGATCTTCCGGAAGGGGATATTACAAATCCTGCTGTTTTTGAGGCTCTGCTTGCTGAGGTGAAGCCCGATGCCGTGATCCATTGCGCCGCCATGACCGCTGTGGACAAGTGCGAAACAGAAGTCGATCTTGCTTACAAGCTCAACGCCTTCGGAACCGGCGTCGTGGCAATGGCATGTCACCGTCAGGGTGTCCGGATGATCGCCATTTCCACAGACTATGTCTTTGAGGGCAGTGCGGATCGTCCTTACAACGAATTTGATGCTGCCAACGGCGGCAATACGGTCTACGGCAAAAGCAAGTTTGCCGGTGAAGAAGCTGTCCGGCGCCACTGCCCGGATCATGTGATCTGCCGTATTTCCTGGCTTTATGGTGCCGGCGGACCCAGCTTTGTTCACGCCATGCTCAAGCTTGCCGACGGGACCAGAGAGGAATTGAAGGTCGTCGCCGATCAGATCGGCAATCCCACCAGCTGTCTTGCTGTGGCACGGCAGTTGAGAAACATTCTCAACAACCGTCAGCTGGTCGGCACCTACCACCTGACCTGTGAAGGAGAAACCACATGGGCAGGATTTGCTCAGGAAATCTTCCGTCTCCGCAAAGTCCAGCAAAAGGTGGTTCCTTGCCGGACGGATGAATTTCCCCGTCCTGCGCCCCGTCCTGCCAACTCCAGACTTGACAAGATGATGTTGCGTCTGGCGGGACTGCCGCCTATGCCCCATTGGCAGGAGGCGCTTGCTGAATTTCTGGAAAAAGAGTTCGGCAAACTTTGAGAATACTGCCATATAAGACGGGGGAAGAGTTATTCTTCCCCTGCTTTTTTGGGATATAAATTGTGGAAAAGGATCGCTGTAAATGAAGAATCTGCTGTTTTGTTTTATGATTTCTCTTCTCTGCGTACTTGAGGCTTCACCGCTTCTTGATTTGAGCCGTGCCGGGATCTCTCTGGATGGCGGCGACGGCAGACAGACCATTCTCTCTGAGGAACAGGGCACAGCTCTGCACAGCAGCAGGATCTGGCACAAAGGCGCCCGGCTCCACAGAAGGATCCATAAGGGACATGAGGCTTACAAACATAACAGGATCCTCAATACCCCTGCCGGTGTGAAACTGGTTACAGCAAAGGAGTTTGCTTCAATAAAGTTTCCTGACGGAGTGCGCTCCAACTTTTCGACACGGCTCTTCCACCGGCTGAAACTCAAACCGGAGTACGCCGGTAAGCGTCTGGTCATCTCTTTCAGGATCAAGGGGAAATACTACTCTGCGCCCAGTTCCAACTACCTCTACGGCGGTATCATTTTCGGAGCAAAGGGAAAGAAGAAAAGCGTTTCCCATCTTTCCAAACGGGCTATGCCCCGTAAAACGGCAGTGGTCTCTTTCTCAGCTCCCATTCCCGCCGGAATGGAGTACGCTGATTTGCACATGGCGCTCTACGGCTGCGGCGAAATGGAAATTCAATCAGCCTCCATCAAGCTCAACGCTCAGGATAATGCCATGTCGCCGGATGTGATCGTTTCCACTTCCGGCTACACCGATGGGGAGTTCCATCTGCCTTACCAGAAAAGTTTCCCTGTAAAGTTTGCTTTCCGCCGGGAGTTTTCTTTCAAACCCAAAACGGTCAGACTTTTCATTGAACTTCCCAAAGGATTTTCCTGCACAGGTTACGGGCTGGAAATGAAACGGCTCAAAGACCGGAATGGCGTCCTTGTTTTTGACGCCAAAAAGCCCTACCTCCGGACCATCACAAGGAACACTTTCTGCAACTGGCTCCACAATGCGGTGCTGATCCGGGCTGATCTCAAACCTTCTGAAAAGTTCTACACCATGCGCTACTGGATGAGCGCTGACGGGCAGAGATCCGCTCCCCGGGCGTTGAAGCTCAAAGTGCTCCCCTTTGAAACGCATAAAGCACCCCGTATGCTTAAGTCCGGACTTCACTATCCCAGTTTCAACGGCACCCGCTTTGACGCAGCCGGTTCAGAAGCCTTTGTGGAAATGTATAAGAACTGCGGATTCAATCTCATCAGTGCCCGTATTTTTCCTGAGCTTTCCAACTTTCTGCGCAAAGCGAAGATCGAGCGTGTCGGCAACGCCATGCCCATGCGCAACGGATACAGTGTCTACGCCGCTGTGCCCGTTGACCAGAGTTTCCTTGACATCAACGGCAAACCCATTGCCCGTGCATACTGCCCTGCTGCCGTCTACAACCGGATGAGCGCTTACCGCAAGTCTGTGGTGGAGTTCTGCCGGAAACATCTGGGACCCGGCGGACTTTATGACCACGCTTCCGGCAACTGGGAGCCTTACATTTACGACTACAAAGGGTGTTTTTGCCGCCGCTGCGGAGAGGAATTCGCCCGTTACGCCAAGCTGGAGTGGAGAGATGTTGAAAAGATCTGGCCTAAAAAGGTTCTTGCTGTACACCGTCAGAAATGGCTTGCTTTCCGTTCATGGCAGCATGGAAAAGTGATCCTGACCATTCAGGAGGATGTCAAAAATGCAGGGCTTGCTGACAATGGCAAAAGATCTTACTTTATCCCCGATATCTCTTATTTCGCTTTCACAAAGGTAATGGCAGGCAGTTACACCGGCCAGTATAACGCCAGAGATTACCTGAAAGACCTTGACAGTGTCTGCATCTGGGGACCTTACGCCCACAAAGCAGCTCTTCACAGCAAGTATTTTTACGTTCCCGCCCAGCACCTGCCTCATCTTCTTGTCTGTGCCAAAGTCAATGAAAATGTCCGCAGCCAGAGCCGGGCAAAGATCATGGGACTTCCTCAGGGCAGCCATGTGGCATGGGTGACGACCCCTGAGGCGATCGTCTTTGAAACCCTTTCCGGATTCGTTTTCGGACACGCCATGTCAGTACCTTACTGGTTCGCCTACGATTACCGGGCTTACCGTGAAATGGGGCGGATGAATACATTGCTTTCCCGGATCGAAAATTTTCTGACCGACGGTAAAAGTTCTGCGGCAGTCAAGGGGACTCCGGTCACACCTTACCTTGAAAGTCGCCACTGGCGCGCGGTTTTTTCGGGGACTTCCCGTGAAAGGATCCTGCCTGAGCTCATGAAGAGCTCCGCCTTGCAGCTGCGCCGTCTGGATCTGGGGAAAAAGAGTCTTGTTGCCGCCGCTAATACCTGGGAAAAAGGAGGGGTTTTCTTCAAACTGCTGCTTCCTGATTTCAAGGGCAACGGTTCTTATGTCATCACCGATGTGCAAAAAGGCATCTCTCTGCGCACCACAGGGGCGGAGCTTGGCAAAGGCGTTGAACTTTTTGTGAAAGAACTGACTTGGGCATTCTTCCTTGTCGAACCCTTTGAAAAGGGCAAAAATTACAATTTTACCACGGCATCAAAGATCGCCGGACAAAAGAAAAAACTTCTGCCTGTTTTGAAAAAAGCTGCGGCAGAGGAGGATAAACTTCTGAAAGAAAGCGGTCCCGCTCAGGTCAATGCCTTTGATTTCAGTGCCATGCCTGAGATCCGTGCCGGGAATCTTTTGTGCCGTAAACTTGCCGGTTCCGCCACTGGTGTTGTGGAGATCATCGGTCCCGGATACCGTATTGAGGTCGATCCCGCCGTCAACGGCAGGATCCGTTCATGGAAGGTGGGGAGCAGGGAACTTGCCGCCGCCAGTCCTGAATTCGGATTCGGCGTCATCGGCTGCTGGATGCCCCATCGTCGTCCCTTGCGCGGCAAGTATATCTTGACCAATGTTGAGAACCGCAACGGCAAACTTTGCCTTGAACTGAAACTTGCTTCTGACCGGCGCAACTCCTTTGAGGTGAACAGCCGCTATATCTTTGACGATACCGGATTCCGTCAGGAAGCCGAGGTGATCAACCGGGGGAAACTGCCCACAGATATCATGCTGAGATTCCACGCTTTCTCTTCTGCTCTTGCCGGAGGGCGCGTTATGGGCGGCACCAAAGTTCTGCCGGTGCTGCCCAAGGTGGTACTCTTCCGCAACGGCGAAAAAAATGAGAACACGGAGTTCCCGCTCCGTGCAGAGGAAAGTTACGACGCCTCAGTGGAGCGCTGTGTGATCACGCCTGCAAATGCGTCTTTCAAACTGCTCTTCAACGCCTCAGAACTCTACGGTGTTCTCATGTGGAACAATCCCGGATTCAGCGTTGCCTCTTTTGAACCGACCTTTTCGCCTGTGCGCCGTGTTCAGCCGGGTAAAAGTGTCAAGGCTGCGCAAGAGTGGCATATCGTGAAATAAGGAAAAAATAGTAATGAAGAAAAAATCCCCCTTTACATTGATTGAACTGCTGGTGAGTGCTACTTGTCAAATAGGTGTTTTACCGTTGTATTGCCTCAAAAAAATTCATAAAAACTGCACATCCTTACGCCCGACAGGGCGCACTTCTCGTTTGACGCAGTCAAACTCTTCACACCTTCACATCTTCACTCAATCAGCGTTCACGCTGATTGAACTGCTGGTTGTAATTGCCATCATCGCCATACTTGCCGCCATGCTGCTGCCTGCTTTGCAGAAAGCGCGGGATCGGGCTGCTGAAACCAAGTGCCTGAGCAATATGAAAACTTTCGCCAGTGCTGTTGCTTCTTATGTAGTGGACAATCAGGGATGGTACGCGCCTTATTGGAACGGCGGTGCAAACGGTATTAGCAGCACCAGCTCAGCATGTTGGTTTTCTTCTAAAACTTTGAGGGGACACAACACATCGGAAAATAAGGGTATGTATGCCGCATATCTGAATCTTGACCGTAACGGAGTGATCCTGGGGTTGAGACGCTCCGGGACCAAAACATTGCGTTGCCCCTACGCCTGTCCCAAGCTTGCCGGCAACGTGCCCTCCAACAAGGATTGGATCATGGGGATCAGCATGTACGGAGTCAACTCTCTTTACAATGGCAAAGTCAAAGAAACAAAGATCGTGCGTCCACATAAATATGCACCTTACGGTGAAGCGTATACCTATTCTGCCACCTCCCGTGCCACATACAGTGTGGAAAACTTTTATGGAAATATTCTCATTGACGCCGTGGGATACCGTCATGGCAGCGGGAGCAATCCCCGAGCTGTCGTCAACTTTGCGGATGCCAGTTCAAAGATATTGAGTAAATCCAGGATCCCCGGTATCTGGAATTTCGGTTCTAAGACCTATTATTGCAGTTTTTACCGTCCCTGGCCCAATTCCAGCAATAAGAAATACTTTGATATGTATTTCTGAAACGCAATGATCCCGGCACCCCGGTCAGCCATGGGCAGCCGGGGTGTTTTTCACGGCTGCAGCTCCTGCAAGGCTGCCAAGCCCTTTACGGTCAGGAGATACTTTTGCCGGGGATGGCGTGGGGTTCCGGGATAGAGCAAACGCACAAAGCCAGCTTTGATCGCCGGATTGAGGTAGTTATTGAGGAAATTTTCTCTGTCTGCCAAAGAGAGTAACTGCATCATCCCCTTTACAGAGAGCTGATTATTGCCAATAGCTTCAATGACCTTACGGACAGAAACATTATCCGGGATCAACTTGTCGGGTACTTGTCGGGTCAACTTGTGGGGTAAACTCTTCAGGAGCGGAAATTATACAAGCCGCCCAAACCGGCTCTCACAATATAGCAATACATCAGATCTTGCCGCAGTTCCTTATCTGAAAAAGAGTACGTTTATTTGCGCATGTATTCCTTCCACTTGGCGGCGGCATTGGTCAGCACATGGCGCCAGTATTCATTTTGCTCCAGCTTCGCAGTAAAACGCTGATCCACGAACTCATCCCACATCTTTTCCGGGAAGTATTTGAGCATCATGGGTTTGATTCTCTCAAGGCCTGCCAGGGTGTCTTCGTAACAGCGCCGGACACCATCCAGCCAGTTGGAGGTCATTTCATTGGGGGCCATACCAGCCCGCCAGGTGGTTAGCATGGCCTCGTTGTTGGCAAAACAGGTATAGATGTACTCCAGCATCTTGTCGATCTCATTGAAGCCGTACCAGATCTCTGCCAGATCCCGGTGCCGTGAAGCATTGTCCTTGAGTTCTGTCACAAATTTTCCGGCACAAGCTGGTTCATAGCAGAAATAACTGAACATGGCATCGTAGTCCAGTTCCATGCCGAAGAACTTTTTTCCGAACTCATTGGCAAACTTTTTCCTGTCGGTGATGACCCCCTTTGTCAAAGTTTCCGACAGATAAGCGCTCATGAACATTGACTGGGGCAGGGTGACGTCGATGGGGCTCTGGCATTGGATCCGTCCCCATGCTGTTCCCACGTGACCGGAAATACGGGGGTACTTTGCGTGTACTGCGCCCCAGGCATCCACGTTCCGCATCTTAGGCTCCTGAGGTGCCATGGCAGAATAGAAGCGATGGGCTTGAATACAGGAGGCACTCCAGAACTCAAGGCCGCTTGCCGCCATGCGTTCGAGGTAATCATAATCAAGTTCCCGATACATCCAGACGCAGGGAATGACACCTTTGGGCAGTTCGGCGAACTTCTCAGCGCCGTGGTTGCGGAACACATCATCCCACAGTACCACCTTCAAATTTTTCTTCTGGATATACTCTGCACAGCGGCGCACCCGCTTGATATAAAGATCAAGTTTGTCGGAGCCGCAGCGTTCACAGGGGATGCGCATATTGCACTCGTCGGCGCCGATATGGAATATCTTTGTTCCGGGGAAAACTTCAAGGAGTTCCTCAGCCATGGCGCACCAGAGTTCATAGGTTTCCTCAAGGGCAAGGCACCATTGATAACTCGTTCCCCCGGGACCTCCGTCCCGCAGATCACGGAACTTGGGGTATTTGAGGATATAATCCAGATGTCCGATGCTCTGAAGCAGGGGGATCAGTTCCACATTTTTTTCTTTGCAGTGCGCTCCGAAACGCCGGAACTCCTCTTTTGTCCAGGCGCAGGGGTGATGGAGTCCTGCTGTTGCATCAAAGGGAAATTTATCTTCAAACTCTACAAGGATCGCATTGAAGCCCTGTTCGGCGAGTTCATCGACTAAAGTCAGGGCATAATCCGCAGTCGGGATCATAGACTTCATATCGAAATGAACAGCTTTGATTTCCATTTTTCTTTCCTTTCTTTGGGGGCGGTACTAACCAGTTGAGGACTTTCCTTTTTCAACTTGTTTTTGAGATACTTCCAGTAGTTGCGATTCCTGGTATAATCAGGTTGCTCATTCAGAACAGCGACAATATCGACGGCAGCAAAGAACCATTGGGAACTCGCTTCATCCCAAAACGCCCGGACCTCCCGGTCATTAAAAAATCTGATAGAAATTTTGTTTACTGCACTCATGGGGTCAGTTCTCCTGCTCCTGCTGCAAGCGGAAGATCTCTTTCTGTGCTTCGATCTCAGTACGGAGCTGCTCTTCGGTGGGAAGATAGGTCAGATATTTGGCGGCAAAGAGCTGTTCATTGCCGTGCAGCACGGAGTAGCGGGCGATATCCTGACTGGTTTCGGAACAAAGCAATATACCAATAGTCGGATTATCTCCTTCGGAGCGTTTCAGATCATCGTACATGCGGACATACATATCCATTTGCCCCACATCCTGATGAGAAATTTGCGTCGTTTTCAGATCAATCAACACAAAGCATTTCAGAATATAGTTGTAAAAAACAAGGTCAATGAAATAATCTCCCGCATCAGTGGCAATATGCTGCTGACGAGCAACAAAAGCATAGCCCTTGCCAAGTTCCATAAGGAATTTCTGCAAATGGGTCAAAATACTCTGTTCCAGCTGACTTTCGGTGAAATCACTGTTATTTGTCAGTCCCAGGAATTCGGCAACCACAGGATTTTTGATAAACTCCAGCTTATCCGTCTGCATCGGGGAAGTGAGAGTTTTCATTTCAGTTTTTACGGCATCTTTATTCTGACTTGCCAGCAACCGGTGATAATACTGTGACCCGATGTTGCGGTCGAGCGTGCGAACGCTCCACGCTTCGGAAGATGCTTCTTTCAAATACCACGCCCTTGCTTCTGCATCCGGCACCCGCAAAAGAGTGCGGTAATGTGACCATGTGAGATTTGGAACACGCGTGTTCCAAATCATTTCCTGATCAGGAAAATAAAGGTAAAACTGTCTGCAGTAGCGGAGGTTACGATCATCAAAGCCTTTCCCGAACTCAAGAGTTAGGATTTTAGCAAGTTCCTGCAGCTGGCCCTTGCCATATTCAGCTCTTGTCTTGCCCTGCTGTTCCTCTTCAACAATACG
>JAZODE010000021.1:0-14660 GCA_045596885.1 Victivallaceae bacterium | reverse complement strand
GAACAAAAAAATGCCTTATTATGCTTGCGAAGCAAGCGCTTCATGCCCCAACGGGGCGCTTCATATTTTCCGCAGGAAAATGCTTCATACGGCGGAGCCGTGCTTCATTCGATCAGCGTTCACGCTGATCGAGCTATTGGTCGTCATTGCGATCATTGCCATCCTTGCCGCCATGCTTTTGCCGGTGTTGGGGAAAGCGCGTGAAAGCGGCAGAGCAAGTACCTGCATCAACAATTTGAAGCAGCTCGGACTTGCCATCAATGCCTATTCAAGCGACAACAACAACTATCTGCTGCCTTCTGACTCCAAATTTACCACCGGTGGAAGAGCTTTTCACGCCACTCTGATCCACTTTGGCTACCTTCCTTTGGGGGGCAATTACGATGCGCCCACCATTGACGGATATGTGAGTCGTCCCAAGGGACTCTTTTTCTGTCCTTCAGTCAATCCCGTACCTCTGGCACGGGCTTCCATGAACGGCGCTGCCCATGCCTCCAACTACGGTCTGACCTACCTTATGGGCAGATATTCCCTTCACGGTTCAGCGGATGCCATGAAGGACGATGACAGGCATTTCAAAAAGATCAATGAGATCCGTTATGTTTCCAAAGTTGCGCAGCTGGGCGAAAAACAGTGGAAAGACCGTGTCACCAACTGTTCTCCCTATGTCAGCGATGATAATATCTATTATGCACTGCGCCACGATCAGGCTGCCAACTTCCTTTTCGTTGACGGACATGCGGAAAAACGCAAATGGTACACGATCCCCAATCTCAGTGTCAACGGATATCCTGCCAACTATGGAGCAGGACTTTTCATGTATCCCTTTTGGGGTGACAAACGCGAGATGTACCGCTGGCGTTACGGTTTCTGAAAAATCGATCATGAAAGGAGAAATATTCCATGTTGAAAACTGTATTTTATCCGGCGCTCCTCCTTTGTCTGAGTATGAGTGCCCTTTCCGCCATTACCGTTGTTCTGCCTGAATCCCCCACGCTGCAGGAACAAACTGCTGCAAAGGAACTTGTGTTCCATCTGACCAAGGTCTACGGAACAAAGATCAGGATCGCCTCTGAAAAATCCATCGGCAAAGATACCCAGTTCATCTACCTTGGCAAGACCCGCTTTGCTGCCAAAGCCGGGATCGATACTGCAAAACTTGCTGTTGAAGAACACCTGGTCAAAGCCGTTGACGGCAAAAATCTCGTCATCACAGGGGGCGGTCCCCGGGGCGTTTTCTACGGTGTTTTTGACCTGCTTGAAAAATACTGCGGCGTTCTGTGGCTGGATGACGAATATACCGTCATCCCCAAAGCAAAAATCTGCGACTGGCCCAAAGGATTTCAGCTGAAAGGCAAACCTGACTTTCAGATCCGCTGCATCCACACCTACTGGTCCAACAACCACAGAGCCCGCCAGCTGAACGCCTTCCGCAACCGACAGAATCTTCTGCACGACCAGCGCTATACCGACTTTTTAAAAAGTTACGGTCTTGACCGGATCTACGGCTCCCCCAGAGTCTGCCATACCTACTACGATTACACCAAAGATTGGGGCAAGGAGAACGAAGATTGTTTCTCGCTGGGCACCAACGGAAAACGTATCCGCTCAACCAGCGCAGGCGGTCCCGGGCAGATCTGCTGGACCAACCCCAAAACTGTTCAGCTCTTTTCAAAGAAGCTCCGCCAGTTCATCCTTGAAGACCGCAAGAAATTCGGCAAGCCCTATCCCTGGCTTTATGAAGTTTCCGACAATGACAACGGCTACCGCTGCAACTGTAAAAACTGCCTTGCCATGGCAAAAAAATACAAAGGATACAGCGGCATCGTCATTGATTTCACCAATAAACTTGCCCGGACCATTGCCAAAGAGTTTCCTGATGTCATCATCCAGATGATGGCTTACAAGGATGTGAAAGATGTTCCTCAAGGCATCAAAGCCGACAAAAATGTCTGGGTGCGTTTCGGAATTTCCCGTGATACTGTCAGACCCTTTTCTCATCCCAACAACAAAAAGATCGCCGATCTTTTCAGAGAGTACAAAAAGATCGGCACCGTCACGATCTGGGACTGGTGGATCATGTACTACAACACCACCATGGGTATAAACTACCACGCGATCCCCGAAACTTTGCAGCTTTTCAAAGAGATCGGCGCCGTCTCTCTCATGATCGAGCATGAAAAGCCGCTGGAAACGCCTTTCTACGAGCTCCGCATCTGGCTGGGACGCCGTTACATGGTCGATACCCGCAGGGATCTTGCCAAAGAGACAAAATGTTTCATGGAAGGCTATTACGGCAAAAAAGCCGCCCCTGTCATGCAGGAACTCCTTGATTACATGATCAAACGCGAATCCCGGGTCAAACAGAATCTCAATGATCTCGCCCCCCAGCAGCGCACCGATCTGGATGAAACATTTTTCAGAAAAACATCCGCTCTGATCGACAAAGCTCTGAGCCTTGCGGATGATCCCATGCACAAAAAACATATCCGCAAAGAACGGTTCGTCCTTGACTACGCCAATCTGATGAGAAACCGCACCAATGTGCACTTTGATCCTGCCGTCTTTGAAAAAAGGATGCGCAGCGACTTTGCCCTGCTGGTGCCCCTTTACCTCAACAACAGATTGGGCAAGGAATTCCACCGCAACATGGATGCGGCTCTTGTGGGACTCACTGCAAAGATCCCCCCGGTCAAAGGTCTGAATGACTATGAGATCGTCTTCGATCTTACCTGGCCCCGGCTCAATGAGTTCCGCAAGTCCAAGCTCATCAACGTTCCTGATGCTGCGGGCGGGAAGGCGCTCTTCCTGGCGGACATCCCCCAATACGGAGGTTCTGTCAGAATGGGATTCTACAACATCTCCACGCCCGGAAAATCCCTGGGGCTGGTCATTCCTGCGGCAAAAACGCCACAGGATGAGAAGTTCCACCTCTACCGCATAGGTAAGATCACTCTGGAACCTCAGGGGTATTTCTGGGCACATCCCACCTGGAACATCCAGATCCCCTCAAATCAGTTCTACAATCCCCACGATCCTTCCGGAAAAAGGGTCAATGACTACGAACTTTTCATGTCTGTCAAGGCAGAAGGTCCCAACTATGTGAAGGGCTCCTCAAAAGTCAGTGCGCTCTATCTTGACCGCATCATCCTTGCCAGAAAGAAAAAGAAGTAAAGAATAACTCCCCGGCAATCTTGCAATCAAAGTCAATTCAGATTATATTATAGAGAATGACACTTTTTGTCTTTCAGTACAAAGTAAAGGATTTTTCTTATGACGATTGCAGATTTGCCGGGTGAAATATTTGCCTCGACGCCCATTGTTTATGCCGTAGGCGATGAATACAAGATCTTTGTGATCCCCTCGTCCAAGACGGTCATGTGGTGCCGTATCGGAGATAATGAATATTACGATGACTCCAATGGTGTTCTGCGTTCAGAAACCATGCTCCACCAGATCACTATCCCCGCAGCCGAACTGGATGCCGCAGGCGAATATACCATCGGCTACCGCCGTTTCAAGGAGCGGGTCCCCTATTACAACAAACCCGATATGGAAGGTGAAGTCACCTTCAAATTCCGCAAAGTGGACTCCCCTGCTCCCAAATTCTATCTGCTTTCTGATGTGCACAATCACATCGAAGCCGGTGTCAACGCCGCAAAGTCTTTCAAAGAGATGGACTTTCTTGTTGTCAACGGCGATATCCACGATAACAGTGAAAACGCCGAAAGACTGCTGGTCGTCCACCGCATTGCTTCAGAGATCACAGGCGGAGAGATCCCGGTGGTCTTTTCCAGAGGCAACCACGACCTCAGAGGCGCCTGGGCAGAGCGTCAGGCGGAGTTCACCCCCACGGCAAAGGGCAACTCTTTTTACACATTCCGTTTGGGGAATGTCTGGGGGATCGTCCTCGACTGTGCCGAAGATAAACCTGACGAAAGCTGCGAATACGGCGGCGTCAACTGCTGCCACGCCTTCCGTCTGCGGGTAACAGCTTTTCTGAAAAAGGTCATTGCCAATGCGGAAAAAGAGTACAACGCCCCCGGTGTACAATACCGTATGATCGTTTCGCACAGCAACTTTTCAGAGCCTCACAAGCCCCCCTTCAACATTGAATACGATATCTACGGAGAATGGTGCCGCCTGATCCGTGAAAACATCAAACCCTGTGCGTACTTCTACGGTCACAAGCACCGGAACTATGTCACTATGCCCGGAAGCGAAAACGATATTTTCAACCAGGGAGCCCCCGCCATTGTTACCGGAGTTCCCAGTCCCGGCGAAGATTACAGCGGTTTCACCGGTGGGGGAATCACCCTTTCTCCCGGCAGCATCCATGTTGATTTTATCAACCAATCTGGAGTCACGGAAGACTCTGCCGACATTGAAGCCGGAAATTAAAAAAGGAGTTTCGCAACATGTCTGATAACACTATGCCCGTGATCCCGGTTCCCGCCGGACTTGATACCAAATGTTTTGTATTGGGCGAAGGTGCCCTGAAATATCTCCCCCAACTCCTGCAGCAGGAGTTCCCCGGAGCCACCCCTTGGCTTATTGCCGATACCAACACCTGGAAAGCAGCCGGTGCAGAGGCTGAAAAACTGCTTATTGCCGCCGGTATGAAACCGGCAACAGCCTATATCTTCCCCGGAACGCCGGTGCTTCACCCGGACTTTGCCTACTCTGAAAAGCTGGCTTCTGTCATGCCTGAAAACTGTGTGCCTGTGGCAGTG
The DNA here is from genome assembly GCA_045596885.1 of Victivallaceae bacterium. Taxonomy (GTDB): domain Bacteria; phylum Verrucomicrobiota; class Lentisphaeria; order Victivallales; family Victivallaceae; genus UBA1784. The sequence continues at coordinate 9,927 of JAZODE010000021.1, read as the reverse complement.
GGTTCAGGAGTCATCAACGATCTTGTCAAATGTGCCGCAGGGTTGAAAAGGGTCCCTTACTGCTGCGTGCCCACAGCCTGTTCCGTTGACGGATTCACCTCAGCGGGAGCCGCTTTGGCGGTGAACCACAATAAACAAACCGTCAAATGCCCTGCCCCTGCCGCCCTTTGTGCGGATACTTCCATTATGGCAACTGCCCCCAGTCCCATGCTCAGCTCCGGATTCGCCGATCTGCTGACCAAAGTGGTGGCTGGCGCCGACTGGATCATTGCCGACACCGTGGGGGAACAGGCGATCCGCGAAGATGTATGGCAGCTGATCCAGGGGAACATCCGCCGCTGGGTCTCTGACTCTAAAGATATGCTCAACATCTTTGAAGGTCTTGCCGCCACAGGTTACAGTATGCAGATGATGCTCGACAGCCGTCCCGCTTCAGGTTCCGAACATCTTTTCAGCCATGTCTGGGAGATGGAGGGACTTCAGAAAGACGGTACCGATGTCTCTCACGGATTCAAAGTGGGCGTCGGTCTTCTGGCAACATCACTCCTGATGGAGTACATCATTTCCACCCCGGTCAAAGAAGCCTTTGCCCACGCCAAAGGAGTTCTTTCCACAGAAGAGCGTTCCGCCGAAATCGACAAACTTCTGGTCAAAAACTGCTATGGTGCGGAACCGAAAAAGATCTCCCTTGCCAAATTCAAAACAGGCAATGCCGCTGCCCAAAGGCGGGAACTCATCGCCTCTGTCTGGGAAGAGCTGGGCACAAAACTCAGCCAACAGCTCTACACTTTTGAAGAGCTCAGAGCCATGCTGAAAAATGCCGACTGCCCCGTAACACCGGCAGAGATCGGATTGAGCAAAGAACAGTTCCTTCACGGAATCAAAACCGCTCAGCTCATCAGAAACAGGTATACGATCCTCGACTTCCTCTATGAAGCAGGACTCCTTGATGAAGCAATGAAAAACCTTGACAGGATGATGCAGTAAATCCTTTTCCTACTGCCACAAACAGACGGTTGCTCCCATTTCCGGAACAACCGTCTGTTTTTTTAGCCTGTGCAAAGGCTCCTACGCCTTTGTTTGCAATAACTTCTCAGCCGAAATCGCCGCCGTAGATGGCATGATAACCGGCACCGGGAGGCGTTCCCGGAACGCCATATTCCATTTCAATAAGTTCCCGCACCCGTTCCATGCCCCACATTTCCGCCTGTTTGATCGCCTCTTTGTCAGCGTCAAAAAAGATGATGTTGGAAGGCAACTCCTTTTCCATAGGCGCTGCAGCTCCGATCAGAGCAAAGGCGTCCTGCCAGTTGCCGGAACGGGTCTCCACGGCTGCGATCTGCCGCTGTTTGCGTCCGCGCCGCCCCATGACAAAACCGGCAAGTTCGCCGTTGCGTTCAATCTTCAAAGCGAACTGCCCGAAGCGTTTCAGGTTGCTTTCCAGAAGCAATTTCCTGTTCATGCCTGAGTTGGCAAGATCCATGACGGCAATGGCATCAAGATCCGCCAGCGTCGCCCTCTGAATGTCACACTCAACTTTGGGAAACTTGGGAGACGCTGCCAGAAAGTAACTCATGGTTCGGGTCGTCACAAAACCGACCTTGCTGTAGACAAAACTCCCGGCAGGGGTGGCATGGAGCCTGAAGGTTTTTACCTTCACCGTATCCAGAAAATGACGGATCATTGCTGTCGCGATACCCCGTTTCCGGTAATCCGGGTGGACGATGACCATGTTGATAAAGCCCATGTCTCCATAAACAGGGACTCCCGCGGTAGCGATGATTTCCCCCTTTTCTTCAACACAGATCATCTTGCACCACTCTGAATCGATAAGGAAACGGCAATCCTCCAAAGACTGATTCCATCCCACCGATCCTGAGAGCTCAAAAAACCGTCCCGCATCCTGCGGTCTCATTTCACGAATATCCATAAACTTGCACACAACTCCTTTCAGTTGTAAATGATTTCACCATTTTTGATTACCAGAACAATACCTTCCGCCGGTGTTTCAGGAGCAAGGAAATCCGCCTTGCTGTCAACAGTATCCGGATCAAAAAGCACCAGATCCCCCACCTTGCCCGGAGCAATGACTCCCCGGTCCTCAAGCCCGAATATGGAAGCGGTCTTCCCGGAAACTTTGCTGACGGACTCTTCAATAGAGATCCCCATATCCAGAGTAAGGCGCAGGAATTTGGCAACAGCGCCGAAAGACCGGGGATGAGTCTTGCCGAATCTGCCGTCAGCGGGGAACGCGTTACCGTCGCTCCCGGCAACACAGAAGGGCTGGGAGATAATGTTTTTCATATTCTCGTCGCTCATGGTGGCAAAAGCCGCCTGACAGTTCACAGGATCAAAAGCAAGCATTTCAACGGCGTTTTCAACGACATCACCGGGAATATCTGTTATGCACCTGCCCCGATAAGATGCAAAGCCGGGGTGGGCAGTATTGACGATACGGCAGCGCTGCCAATATTCATCACTCTTAGCTTCACGCAATTGTGAAATGAGAGCAACTTTTTCCTCAGTGGACTCAAGAGTTTTCTTCAATTTCACATCGTCCAGAGTCTTCCACGCCCCGGGAAGAGCAACGCTGAGCTGGGTCATGGATTCGATATAGGGATAGCGGTCGCAAGTGATTTCAAGACCTTTGTGCCGAGCCTCTTCAAAAAGTTCAAACACTTTGGCAAGCTTCCTGAAATTCCCCTCTCCTGCTGTTTTCAGATGACTGAAATGAAAATGTTTCAAACCGGACTCAAGAGAAAGATCGATCATCTCCTGAACGCTTTCAACGAGTCTGTCCCCTTCACTTCTCAGATGGGCGGCACACACTTTGCCGTGTTTTGCAACAATTCTCATAAGAGCACAGATCTCATCGGATCCGGCAAAGATGCCTGGAGTGTAAAGAAGCCCGAATGAAAGTCCGGCAGCGCCGCCGGAAAGCTCCCTTTCAAGAAGGCGGCACATCTGCTCAATTTCCTCTGCCCCGGCTTCCCCCTCACCATAATTCCGCACAGCAGCCCGCAAGGTATTATGTCCGCACAGGGGGACAACGGTCATGGAACAATTGCAAGTGCGGCAAAAGTCCAGATATTCCCTGCAGGAGTTCCACGAAATATCCACACCGTAGTTGGAATAAAGTTCCTGTAAATGAGAACGGTTTTCAGGTGTCACAGGAAAAGCCGAAAGACCGCAGTTGCCGCAAATTTCAGTGGTCACACCTTGAGAGACCTTACTGAAACACTCAGGCGCCGCCAGAGCGGAGATATCCGAGTGTCCGTGTGCATCAATAAATCCCGGGGCAAGGATCAAGCCTTCCCCGTTGACCACCTGCCGGGCAGCGCAGGCGGAAAACTCCTTTTCCACCGCAGCGATTTTCCCATCCGTCCCGATGAGGCAGCAGCATTTCCGCAGAGGCGTTCCCACGCCATCTGCCAGCCAGACATTTTTTACAAGCAAAGATCCTGTCATAATTTTCCTCTGAAATTTGAACATGGATATAAATATAGTGCCTCCATAAGAAAATGTCAATTATTTTTTGAGGTAATTTCAAAAGTCGTTAAAAAGATAACGAAGATGTTGTCAGGAATTCATTCGGCATTGCAACACAAATTTGCGGATCAAGTTTATTTGGGAACTTGCAATTGGAGCAAGAAGGGGTTATATTAGAACCGGATTATTTACGCCGGTCTTTCCGAAAAGTTTTCCAGCCTGAGGGAACAGACGCACTTTTCCATAAAATAATTTACAGTATTTTCTGAAAAGCAGAGGAAGACTGCTATAGTATGCAACCCAATAAAAGTCAATAATGGAGACAACAATATGGCACGGGTGAAAATCTTAATGTTGTTTGCGGCAGTTTTTACCGCAGGATTTCTGAGCGGGGCGACGGCATCCCGCTTCAACCCCAAAGCTGTCAGTCCCAGAAGGATTATCACTGATAAAAAGGTGAAGATCCAAATCGCTGTCCGGGGCAAGGCGCTTTGTGAAGTGGTGGTTCCCCGGAACAACAGGACCACTGATTTTGCCGGTCGTGAGCTTGCGGCCTTTCTGGAGCAGATCATCGGGTCAAAAGTTCCTGTCGTTACCCGGGCATCGGGAAAGGTTCCTGCCTTTATTCTGGGAGCACCGGGGGCTGCCCTTGCCGGAGTCGATCTGAAAAAACTTGACCGTGACGGATATATCATCAAAACCATTGGGAAAAATATCATTATCGCCGGCAACGATGACCGCACTGCCTACCTGGTCAAAACAGCCGGATTCAATGAGCGGGCGACCCTGTACGGCGTCTATGAATTTCTGGAGCGTTTCGCGGGTGTCAGGTTCTACTTTCCCGGAGAAATCGGCACCATCGTTCCGAAGAAAGCCGACTGGCAGCTGCCCGGGATCGATATTATTGACCGTCCTGACAGTCAGCACCGCCGCACCTACTGCATCGGACTCAAAGAACTTGGCAACGGCAAACTCAATTTCTATGATGAAAAGATCGCCAAAGACGTTCAGCGTCTGAGTTCACTGCGTATACGGGAAAGCACCCTCAATCTCCCCAACTGCCACGGACTTGCTGAGCTCTTTCTTGTCCAGCGTTTTGCCAAGACGAAGCCCCATTTCTTTGCCCTTCGTGACAACGGCAAACGTCATGACGGCTCCGTCATTACCCGGGGCAGTGATATCGAAGGTCAGCTCTGTCTCGGCAATGAAGAACTCAAAGAAGTGATTTTTCAGGATGCCAAAGCCTTTCTTACCGGCAAACCTGCACGCTCCCGGGGAATCAAACACTGGGTACGTTCCCGGCACTGCCTGCCCTTTTTCAACATCATGCCCAACGACAGTCACTATCCCTGCAAATGCGCGGTGTGCAAAAAACAGTATATTTCAGGCCCTCAGGTGTCAAGTAATTTTGTCTGGAAATTCAAAACGGACATTGCCCGTAAACTTCAGAAAGAGGGTGTTCCCGGCTATTGCACCATGATGGCTTACGCCGACTACCGGGAGATTCCCCGTGTGGATATCCCCTCAAATGTTGTTGTCATGCTTGCGACTGTGGGTCCCTGGTACGAATTCAATCCTGTCCAGAAGGCAAATTACGACCTTCTTAAAGCGTGGAACAAAAAGCTCAACGCCAAAACCTATCTCTGGACCTATACCACCAAGTGCGGCAACATGATCGCTGATGTGCCCACCTTCACGCCCCGTGCCGTAGGCAGTTTCTTCAAAAAGACCGCCCCCTGGAGTTTCGGCGCCTTTCTGGAATCCGAAACTGACTTCTGGATCTTCAATTCCATGAACTTCTACGTCTTCGGCAAGGTCATGTGGGATAACAATACCGATGTGGACGCCCTTCTGGATGAACATTTCCGACTTATGTACGGTGCCGCTGCCAAAGAGATGAAAGAGTTCTACGACACCCTTGAACGCCACTGGCTCAAGGACATTTTTACCAACATCCGTGAAACCAACATCGGTCCTGTGGCTGTGCTGCCTTCTCAGTATGACATCTGGAACAAGATCTACGGTCCCGCCGAATTGGCACGGGTCAACAAACTCCTGGACAGAGCCGAAAAGGCTGTTGCCAAAGACAGGATGTCTCTCAAGCGTGTACAGTTCATGCGCCGTGAGTTGTGGGGGCAGGTCATCAACGGTGCCAAACGTTTTGAAAAGGCCAATACTGACAAGAAACTTTGGACAATCTATGTGCCCCCCGTTTCCGAAAAAATCTCCATCGACGGAAAATTGAACGAAGGGGCCTGGAAAAAGGCGGCTCCTGTCTGGCTGTTGCCCCGAACCAAAGAGAAAGCGGAAGTCCATACCCGGGTCAGGATGCTGGCTGACAAAGAGTATTTCTATGTGGGCATCGAATGTGATGAACCACATACTGCCAAACTCCTCAATGCCAAACGCAAATTTGATGAGATCCCCATGTGGCAGGATAATCTTGTGGAGCTTTTCTTTGCAGGCAAACACACCGATGAAGTCATGTATCAGATCATGCTGACCAGTGCCGGACAAATCTGCGATTTGCGCTGCACTCCCGGTGTCCTTGATACCAAGTGGAACAGTTCCCTTGTATTCAAGCCCGGCATCATTCCCGGAAAAATGTGGATTGCCGAGGTGAAGATCCCCCGCAGTTCAATGCCTGAAATCACAGGTAACAACTTCGTTGTAAACTTCACCCGGGGCCGGAAACTTGATCCTGCCATCAAGGTCGTTGAACCCTACTACGCCTGGAGCAAGTTCCGGAAACAGCGTGCCGAATACTGCGGTACAGCCATTATCGGTGAAAAAGGAGTTTCACCTTCAGTTGTCCGCATGGGAGACTTTGAAGGTTTCTTCAACGGCAAAGGGCGTTTCATGCGGCTGGGAAAAGATTTCTGGTGGACAGAAAAGAAAATGATCGTTGACCGTCAGATCTTCCGCACGGCGGGGGCTTCCATGTGTATCCATCCCGACGGCGGAACGACTCTGCGCCAATATCTGCCTAAGGAGCGCTTGAAATCCAACACGACCTATAAACTTTCCTTCTTTGTGAAAATGAAAGATATTTCCGGAGGAAAGGCGGCTCCCCGTGCCGGATTTGCTGTAGATGTCCGCTTTGGCAATAAAGGCAGAAACTTTGTATTCTATCCTTTCAAACAGGCGCTGACGGGAACGATGGATTGGACACGCTTTGAGTTTGAATTCACAACGCCTCCCCATGTAGGCGGCAAACAGATGCCTTATATCGGTTTCTATTTGACCAGAGGTGTTTCCAACGGCATGGTTTGGCTCGATCATGTAGAAATGGTGGAAGTGAAAAAATAAAAGCAAGAGCTCAAAAAAGCTTTGAAACAGGCAAATGATCCGATCGGGGACAGAAGATGTCTCCTGATCGGATTTTGTTTCATATAAATAAGAAGTTTGGGATCCGGATGACCTGCTTTCATAAGATAAAGTCTTTTATCCTGATGAGGCCGGGTATCAAAGCTCCAACAGATACAAAAGAAAACGCTGTCTCTTTTTTGCCCGGTGATCGGTCATAGAAACAGGTATTTTTCAAACTCTGTTTTAAAATGTGCGCTATTTTCCGGATGTTATCCCATTTTCAGAGTGGAAAATAAAAAACAGGTGCAGTATATTATAGAGGAATTTCAAAAGTCATTCAAAAAATGGCAAAGATGCCATTCGCAAAGAGCTGCAAAGGGTAGTTTGCACTTGCTACCTGTAAGGTAACAGCCGCTTGTCCCGCCGTAGCTTTATGCGAAGGCGGAAAAACGCTCCCTTTGTCAGATCGAAGCGAGGGCGCTTTGACAAATTTGAGGAGTTTTGAAATTTTTTCATCCCTCAATAAAAACGAAAGGATCAAAAAAATGTTTGATTACGGACTTGGAGCCTCACTTTCTTCTTTCGCCGATTACCTGGTGGTGCCTGAACAGATCGAAGCGATCCGCAACTCAGAAATCATGACCTTTGAACTCAACGCCCAGATGTTTTTTTACGACTATGACGGCGCGATCCGTAAAAAGTTCAAAGCTATGCTGAAAGAGACCGGGAAACGGGTCATTTCCTACCACATTCCTTTTTTCGGATACGATGATCTTTCCCAGCCTTGTGAAGCGACCCGTGTGCGGGCACTTTCCCGTTTCAGAGCGCACTACGCCACGATCAGAGAGTTCGGATGCCGTTACATCGTGCTCCACCCCTCTCAGGAGATCCGCACCAATGTGAAAGCAGAGCGTGACGAAAGGATCAACCAGCTCCGCAAGAGTTTGCTTGAAATCGAAAACGATATGAAAGAACTCAATGTCCAGCTGGCGCTTGAATTCCTGCCCCGCCTCTGCATCGGCAACACTCTGGCAGACATGGACCAGATCCTTGAAGGGATGAATGAAGAGATCTTCGGCGTCTGCTTTGATGTGAACCACATCATGGCCCAGTATCCCCTGATTCCTGAAATCACCCGGAAACTTGGCAAACGCCTTTTCACCACCCACATTTCCGACTACAACGGCATCGACGAGTGCCATTGGCTCCCCGGTATCGGTGTCATTGACTGGAAAGGTTTTGTTGAAGCACTTAAAGAGATCGATTACAAAGGTCCTTTCAACTACGAGATCCGCCATCAGGAAGGAACTCTTGAACGCCAGCTCCAAACCTTGACAGAGAACTTTGATTACATCCGGAGTCTGGCATGAGAACGCTCCACGATTTGGCAAAAAATCAAGAGGTATGGCGTTTTTTTGAACTGATCTGTTCTACGCCGCACCCCTCCGGACATGAGGAACTCCTTGTCCGGAAACTGAAAGCCGAAGCGGAAAAAGCGGGACTTCAGGTACAGTTGGATGATTTCGGCAATATGCGTATCGACCGCAAAGCCGCTCCGGGATATGAAAATGCGCCCTGCATCATCTTTCAGGCGCATTTGGATATGGTTCCTCAAAAGGCGCCCGGAAGTACTTTTGACTTTCTGAAAGATCCTCTGCCGGTCCAGATAACGGGGAACCGCATCCACTGCGGCGGAGAAACAACTCTCGGTGCAGATGACGGAACTGGAGTGGCTCTTGCAATGGCGCTCCTCACTGACCCAAGCCTTCAATGCGGCGCCCTGGCAGCCATCTTCACCCGCGAAGAGGAAATCGGACTCAACGGTGCCCGTTCGCTCAAAAAGGAGTTTCTCAAAGGTGAGTATCTCCTCAACCTTGACTCCGGATGTGATGATTGTTTCTACGCCGGATGTGCCGGAGGCGTTGAGGATTACGGATTTTTCACGCCTCAATACAAACCTGCCCCTGCGGGACAGGGAGTCAGGATCGAAGTCCTTGGACTTGAAGGCGGGCACTCCGGAGCGGACATCCACTTAAAGCGGGGTAACGCCCATAAATTGCTCGGAAAGCTCCTTGAGCACTTGGGTGCTTCCATTGCCCTTGCCTCTTTTGAAGGCGGCAGTGTCGTCAACGCCATTGCCCGGGAGTCCGTTGCGGTGGGGATTCTCACAAGCTCCCTTGAAGAAGCGCAAAAAGAAGCAGAACTTTGCGCAAAAGAGCTTTCTGCAACTTTCAACGCCTCTGAGGGATTTGGATTCAGGCTCAGTGCCTGTGAAAGAGTTGCTGAAGTATGGAGCGAAAAGTTCCAGAGAGACTTCCTGACCATGTTGAACACATTGCCGGACGGAGTTTTTGAATTTTCCCGGGAGCTTGATTCAGTGGAAACAAGCTGCAATGTGGGAGTCATCGCTCGCACATCTGACGGGAAAATAAAAGTAGGCTGTCACCCCCGTTCTTTTGACGATAAAAAATGGCAGCAGGTCAGTTGTTCCAATGGGGAGCACTTTAAAAAGTTCGGAGGGGAATTTGAATCTCAAGGGCCCTACCCCGGTTGGAAGTTCAAATCCGATTCCAGACTTCTTGAAGCCGGACAGGCTGCTGCTGAAAAAATCTTCGGCAAGCGTCTCCCTGTCCGCGCCATCCACGCCGGTCTGGAGCCGGGTATCTTCACCCCCTCCGCCCCGGAGCTTGAAATGCTCTCATTTGCTCCAGCCGCCCCCAACTGCCACACCACAGAGGAGTACCTTGACATAGACTCTATGGAAAAGGTCTCCTGCTGGCTCCGGGAACTGGTCAAAGGGCTGCAAGAGTAAAAAAAGAGGAAAAAGCCTGGATTTTTGCAAATTCGACTTGAAAACCCCAAAAATCCATGCTATATTATTAAAACAAATAAGGGGCTGTAGCTCAGTTGGCTAGAGCGACACGTTCGCATCGTGTAGGCCGTGGGTTCGACTCCCATCAGCTCCACCATCCTTCGCTAAAGCTACGGATGGCAAGCCCGTCTTGCTATCCGTAGATTTTTTTGCAGAGCAAAAAGGAGCGAAGCGACTGCGAAGGATGCCCTCCATAGCTCGCAGAGCGACGGAGGGCAAGCCAGTCTTGCTATCCGTAGATTTTTTTGCAGAGCAAA
>JAZODE010000020.1:0-11427 GCA_045596885.1 Victivallaceae bacterium | reverse complement strand
CAAAGAGCTGTAAAGGGTAGTTTGAGGTTGCTACCTGTAAGGTAACAGCCGAAAACGCTCCCTTTAACAGATCGAAGCGAGGGCGCTTTGACAATTTTGAGGAGTTTTGAAATTGGCTCTCTCAATAAAGCAAAAAAAACGCCGCCACAGTTTCAGTGACAGCGTTTTTATATCAATCTGATTCAGACTCAGTCAAGCTTCAGCTCGTCCATGTCTTTCATCACATCGCCCATGTTGACGATGTCTTCGCTGGGCTTCCAGGCAGTGGTGTAGATCTCTTCAGCAGCCTTCAGATCGGCTTCGGAAAGAGTTTCGTTCACAGCCTTGATGGAAAGTCCGATGCGACGCTCGGCGGTGTCAACTTTGATCACGCGGGCTTCGACTTCGTCGCCAACTTTGAGCACATCTTTCACTTTGTCAACGTGGTCACGGCTCAGCTGGGAAATGTGGATCAGTCCGTCGATCTTGTTGGTAAGCTCAACAAAAGCTCCGAAAGCTGCGATCTTGGTCACGTTGCCCTTCACAACATCGCCGACTTTGTACAGCTTGTCGATGTTCGCCCAGGGATCTTCCTCAGCCTGCTTCAGACCAAGAGAGATACGCTGCTGCTCAGGATTGATCTCAAGGATCACAACTTCAACTTCCTGTCCGGGTTTCAGCACTTCGTTGGGAGTGTTCACCTTACGGGTCCAGCTCATGTCAGAAACGTGGATCATACCGTCGATGTCGTTCTCGATCTCAACAAAGGCTCCGTAGTTGGTCATGTTGCGCACCTTGCCGGTGATGTGCATGCCAACAGGATATTTCTCAGCAAGAACTTCCCACGGATTGCGCTCTTTCTGACGCAGTCCCAGAGAGATCTTGTGGCTGTCGATATCGATCTCAAGCACGACTGCTTCCACTTCGTCGCCAACGTTCAGAACGTCAGAAGCCTTGGCAATGCGCTTGGTCCAGCTCATTTCGGTCAGGTGGATCAGACCTTCCACGCCGTCTTCGATCTCAACAAAAGCACCGTAGGGCATCAGGTTGCGGACCTTACCGGTCACGCGGCTGCCTTTGGGATACTTCTCAGCAACACCGTCCCAGGGATTGGAGGTGCGCTGTTTCAGACCCAGAGAGACACGCTCTTTGTCACGGTCGATGCCGGTGACGATGACTTCCAGCTCCTGTCCAACATGGAGCACTTCGCTGGGATGCTGGATCCTCTTCCAGGAGATGTCGGTGATGTGCAGCAGTCCGTCGATGCCGCCCAGGTCAACGAAGGCACCGAAATCAACGATGTTCTTCACCACACCGGTGCGGATATCATCCACATTCATTTCGCTCAGAAGCTTGCTGCGCTGACCCTTGAGGGTCTCTTCAAGGAGTTCACGGCGGGAAACCACGATGTTGTGGCGGTCGATGTTGATCTTGATGATCTTGAGATCGAACTCTTTGCCGATGTAATCTTCCATATTGCGCACGGGACCCACATCAAGCTGGGATCCGGGCAGGAAGGCGGGGAAGCCTTCCACATCCACCATGATACCGCCTTTGACGCGGTGACGCATGAAACCTTTGACGATGTAACCTTCGCCGTATTCGGTGGTGATACGCTCCCAGGCGCGGGTGGCGTGGGCCTTTTCAAGGCTCAGAGTGGGGGCGTTGCTGCGGTTTTCAAGCTCTTCGAGGTAGACTTCGATCTCATCGCCCACATTCACTTCGTCATATTTCAGAAATTCAGAGGCAGGGATGATTCCGGGGGCTTTGTATCCGATTTCGACGGTAGCGGCATCGGCGCGCTTCTCAATGATCTTACCCTTGACGATGGTTCCCTTGTTGAACTCTGAACTCTCACTTTTGGCGGCGAGAAGGTCACCGAAATTTTCCGGCATTCCGCTGAAATCCAGAAAATCGGTCTCGAATCTGTTTTCTTCCATTTGTTGTTGTTTTCCTGTTGTTATGATTTGTAAATCCTCCGGCTCGGATGAACCCTTTATACCGGAGCCGACTTATAATTCTTATAATATACACCATTTTTTCTTCTTTGTCAAGAACTTTTTTCAACTGGAACCACTTCTGAATCAAAAAAATCACTTTTTTTCCGGATCTCTGCAGAAGAGACAATTTCAGAAGTTCCTGAATTTTTTTGCAACTGCTCTTCCGGGCGTTTGCATTTTGTGTGCAATGCCATTATATTATCTCTTTAATAAAGATCTATGCAGATAACAGGAGAAAGTTGCTGTGAATATATTGCGTAAAAAACTCAACTCCGGTGTTGTCATTTTTGACGGCGCCATGGGGACTGAATTGTACAAAAGGAACTTTTTTGTCAACAATTCATACGAACAGCTCAATCTGACCCGTCCGGCGGTGATCACTGAAATACACAAGGCTTATCTCAGCGCCGGAGCTGAGGTCCTCACTGCCAACACCTTCAACGCCAATGCCCGGAATCTGCGGCGCTACGGCATCGCCGGGGATCTGGACGCCATCAACCGTGCCGGTATCGCCATTGCCCGTGCCGCTGCCAACGGCAATGCACTGGTGGCGGCTTCGGTGGGACCGGTGGGGGAACCGGAATCCGCTGCCGACACCCGCAGCCGTGCTGACATCATTACTGAACAGCTGAACTCCCTTCTTGAAGCGGATTTCATCATCTTTGAATCCATGCGGAGTTTTGAAGATCTTTCAGCAGTCCTTGAAGCGGTGCAGCAATTTTCCGATCTGGTTTACGTTTTGAGCTTTGCGGCAGATTCTCCCCTTGCTGGAAATATGCAAAAACTCCTTGACACGGTGGCTTCTTCCGTTTCCGCCAATCCCCCTGCTGCTCTGGGGATCAACTGCGGCGGCGGTCCCGAAGCGGTCCTTGAAGCCTTTGAAAAGCTGGTCAAACTGACCAATCTCCCCATTATCCTGCAGCCCAATGCAGGGGCTCCGAGGGATGTGGACGGACGCACCCTCTACATGGCAAGTGAAGAATATTTAAGCACCTACGCCGTCCGTTTCGCCCGGCTGGGAGCTGCTGCCGTAGGGGGCTGCTGCGGTATCGGTCCTGAGCTCATCAACGCCATCAGCACCGCCGTAAAACCCCTTGCCGGTGCCAAACGCATCCAGATCTCAGTCAGGGAAAACGACTCTGAGCTCCCCGCTCCTCTGCCCTTGAGCGAAAGAGGCACTCTGGGGGAAAAACTTGCCAGAGGGGAGTTTATCCGCACGGTGGAGCTGACTCCTTCCCCCGGCTTCGATATGACCAAACTCCTTGCCAACGCCCAAAAGTGCAAAGACAACGGCATCGATGCCATCAATCTGCCCGATGGTCCCCGTGCCAGTGCCCGGATCTCCCCTTTGCTTGCGGCAAAGACCATTGAGGAAAAGGTGGGCATTGCCACCATTCCCCACTGCTGCTGCCGGGACAAAAGTCTCATCGGCTTGCAGTCGGAGCTTCTGAGTTATGCCGCCTCCGGGATCCGGCAGCTTCTTTTCATCACCGGGGACCCGCCGAAACTGGGGGATTATCCTTTCAGCAGCGGCGTCTTTGATGTGGACGCTATCGGACTTGTCGCCATGCAGAACAAGATGAACCGGGGCGTGGACTGCGGCAATAAATCCATCAACGGTCAGACCGCCACCCTTATCGGCGTGGGACTTGACCCCAACGCCATAGATCAGGAGCGGGAGTACCGGCGCATCTGCGAAAAAGCTGAAGCCGGAGCCGACTTCATCCAGACCCAGCCGGTCTTTGATCCGGCGGCGCTTCTGAACTTTCTCAAGCGTATCCAACACCTTCATCTGCCGGTCATCGCCGGAGTCTGGCCCCTGGTCAGCTTGCGGAACGCCCAGTTCATGCGGAACGAGGTCCCCGGCGTGGTGGTTCCCGACTCCATCATGCAGCGCATCGCCGTGCCTGAGACCAAAGAGGGGCAGCTGGCTGTGGGGATCGAGATCGCCCGTGAAGCCCTTGCCGAGATCCGTCCTTTTGTGGCGGGAGTGGAGCTTTCGGCGCCCTTCGGCAATGTGGACACCGCCTTGAAGGTCATGCAGTAACGTTCACCTTTTTCAAGGAGTGTGACAGAGATGAAAAACTTTTACAAAGGCAAAGCAAGATCTCAGCGGGGCGCCGTTGTTTTTGAATCGGTCCTGGCGATCTGTGTGCTGCTTTTTGCCTTTTTTGCGCTGCTCCAGATCTACCGCTGGGCGACGGCGGAGCTTTTCTGTCACTATTCGGTCTACTACAGCACCAAGGGGGCTTCTCTGGGATACAAGCCCAATATAGCGCTCCGGGCGGCACGGGTGGCTGCCATCGCCATTTCAGGCGGCAGAGTCAGTACCCGCAAGGATGAAGAAAACTACGCCGAAAGCTATATGCGCAGCGGTGATGCCTCAGGAGTAAGCTACCCTTACTGGCACCCGCAGAATAGGGAGGATCCCTGTCTGGCTGTCGCCAGCACCAATCTGGGCAGAGAGACCATCGAGTGTGTCACGGTCCTTGAAAACATGCCCCTGATCCATGAGGTGCTGGGCAGAGTTTTCGGCATTACCCGGAATCCTTCGCCCGGGGCGGTGGGGAAGGCGTACAATTTTTCAAAAATCTATCTGAAAGAGTAAACCATGAGAAGAAAAAGAGAATCCGGACAAGTCCTGATCACCGGCGTGGTCATGATGGTCATACTGCTGCTGGTCATACTCTATGCCTTCGATGTGCACAATGTGATCCGTGCCAAGATGAAGGTGGATATCGCCCAGCAATCCGCCGCCATGACCGGTGCTTCGTGGCAGAAAGAGTCTCTGAATCTGATGGGGGAGATCAATCTGCTCAAGGCGTCGGCGCTGCTTATGGAGGGCTCCGACAACTGGAAGACGCCGCTTCCCGACCCCAAAGTCGATGAAGCTGCCTGGAAAAGAGAGATGCAGTCAAGAGTGGACCTTTTGACCGAGATGCAGACAAGAGTCAGTTTTGTCGGTCCCCTCATCGGATTTGCCGCCGCTCAGCAGGCAGCCAAAAACAACGGGCTCAACCGTGTCAACGATGCTCTGGGGCGGTATCTGGTGAAATTTGAAAACGAAGCCCCCCGGTATCCGGATCTTATCAACAATTATGCGTGGAAAGAGCCTTACAAACAGCTGGTTTCCCGGATCAACAGCTCCGGTATCGCCGTTTTGCCCAATGCCCGGACGGATACCACATTTATGCCGGAAACCCGTCCGGTGCAGCTCGCCAATGAAAGATTTTACACCGAGATCATGAATTGCGCCCGTGCCATAGCCGCCAACGATCCCCCCAAGAGCCACTACTGGAATCAGCTCAGCTCCATCCTGCGCTCCATGGATGATACGGACTTTAACGGCAAGTGGTGGGAAATCAGCAACCGGGGAAATTTCCCCTATGAAAGCGAGATCTTCACCGTGGGAGTGGAATTCGGCGGCAAATATGAACCCGAGAGTGCATGGGAGATGACTAAACTCAAATCTGAACTGGAGATCTACGCCGAAGAAGGGGCGCTCCCCGCACAGATGAAGTGGTGCATCTATGACCAGTGGTGGATGCCTGAATATTACCGGACAAGATACCCCGAGTATGAGTACAACCACTACAACTACTGGTATGGCGGCGGCGTGCTGCGCAAGGAGCTTAAACCCCAGTACATCTACGAAGGTCCCGCAGCATACGTTGAAGGTTATGCCGATGTCCGTTCTCAGGTCAGTGTGCGCCCCTCAGTGCGTCCTTACGGCAGCAGTACATGGAAAAGAGACGCCAGA
Source organism: Victivallaceae bacterium (assembly GCA_045596885.1). Classification (GTDB taxonomy): domain Bacteria; phylum Verrucomicrobiota; class Lentisphaeria; order Victivallales; family Victivallaceae; genus UBA1784. The sequence continues at coordinate 5,688 of JAZODE010000020.1, read as the reverse complement.
GAAGCTGTCAGAAGCAGCAAAGAAAATGCCATTCTCATCAAAAAACAGCAGACCACCTCACGGGTGGGGAGCCGCCGGGATGAGATGAACTGGAACAATTACCGCCCCGGTTCCATAGCCAAGGCGCTGGGGGAGCTCAAGGATGAAAAATCCCCCATCGAACTGGATATGATATTGCCGGTATTTACAAAAGTTTCCGTCATGCCGACTTTCATGCCTATCCCCTACGGATTTCAGGTGTTGAAGGTGAAAGACTCCAAACTGGACGACTTTCTGAGGTGGCTGGCGTACAAAAACACTCTTGATCCCGGTCCCAACAGTGAAGGGAAACCCCTCCCTGACGGTACAGCCCATTTCCTTGAAGCGCTGCAGTTTCTTGCCAACGGCGTCAAAGGAAGGGCTCAGGGAAGGTCAGAGAAGGTCGATCCGGAGCTGAATACCCATATTTCCGGGCGGGCGCTGCGTTATTACGGTTTCAACCACAAGTTCAACAAGGGCGCCTTTGAAAACGAGTTCAAAGAGAGACTCTGGGAGTGGTACAAGGTCAGAAACCAGAGGGTCTTTCAGCAGCGAGTCCTTGACGGTCCCGGATATCTTCAGGAGCCGAAACTTTTCAGTAACGCCCCCAAACTCAAAAGAGTGAAAGTGAAAGAAACAAGACCCGACGGTACTGTGGTGGAAAAAAATATCTACACCATCACAAGAGAGGAAAAAGAAGGAGTCAAACACTACACTCTGGATGAAGCTACCCACAAAGTCCCCATTCCCGACGCCATCAACGGCGGGACCGCTTACCGGGTCTATGTCAATATCGCCAACAACGCGTCACTCTACTATGTCATCGACTCCCGGGGGCGGATCGTCCTCAACGGCGGTCCCGACCCCACCATCATGTATAACCGGCACTTCGGCGGTAAATGTAATTGTCAGGGGGAATGTACCTGCAAATCCGTTTGGAACCCGGGCAGTTATGACGGAACCAGAGGACCGGTGCGCTTATGATGAAAAATAAACATCTGCAAAGAGGACAGGCGACGACGGAGATGGTGTTTATGCTTCTGGGGTTTGCCATACTGCTGCTGGGGATCATTTTTACCCTTTCCCTTGAGATCTTCAACACCCGGGTGCTGCTGGACTCCAAGTATCAGACGGAGCGTGCGGTACACTTTGCCAATGCGTCGCTCCACGGGGGCTCCGGAAAAAATATCAGAGGGTGGGACTACGACAGAGGCATTCCCTTTACCCTGAAAGATCAGGCGCACTACGGCTCCGCCGGGGAGATGACAGAAGCGGAAATCAGACTGGGGAGCGATGTGGACTCCCAAACCGACCGTTACACCTACGAATGGCTGGCTCTCAGGGAGTTCCCCAAAGGGGAGTTCAAAGCCGACTTCAAAGGGCGTGACCAGAGCGCTGTTTCCGCCGCCAATCTCATTACACGCCAGGGGGAACACGAGGGACGCAGCCTCACCGCCAAACTTCCGGAGCTTTACACAGCCTTTGCCAATCTGCTGGGGCTGAGAGTCAATTACGACCGCTTACGCAACAATCCATCAAACAGGGTCTATCTGCCCGCTAACGGAGAATTATGAATATCGCCTTTATTTCCACCGGGACGGAGCTTCTCAAAGGAAGCGCCGTCAATACAAACTTGCGCTGTTTCGGTTCCGCCCTTGCCGCCGCCGGGATCCCGCTCCATCAGGAGATCGCCTGCGGTGACAGGAAACAGGAGATCGCCGAAGCTTTGAGCGCCGCCTTGAAAAGTTCTGAAATACTCCTTGTCTCAGGAGGTCTCGGTCCCACTTCAGATGATATCACCCTTGAAACTGTGGCACGCTTTTTCGGTCTTGAACTCCATCAGGACCCCGCACTGACTTTGAAGATCGAAAACTTCTGGAAGGCTCTCGGGCGCTCCATTCCCTGTCCCAAATCCCAGTTCAAGCAAGCCATGCTCCCCGACAACGGTGTCGCCATCGACAACCCCAGAGGCTCCGCTTCAGGGATCCGCATCACAGCGGACTATGCGGGGATCACCCGCCATGTATTCCTTGTGCCGGGTCCCCCTTCCGAATTTGAACCCATGATCGCCGAATCCATTCTTCCAGCCATCCTTGAACTGATCCCCGACCGGCTCAAAACAGTGGGGTTCCTCTGCGCCGGTGTGGGGGAATCCATGGCGGCAAAGACTCTGGAAAAAAGTATCACCGCTCTGGGGGTGGAGATCGCTTACTGTGCCGATGCTTCAGGGACACGGGTCTTTCTTTCCTCAGATGATGATGAAAAACTCCTCCTTGCCGACCGCACCGCACACGATCTTATTGGCGCAAGCGCCATGCCGGACGGGATCCTTGACCCTGTGACCCGTACCATCGGACTCCTGCAGGAAAAGGGGCTTACCCTGGTGACTGCCGAATCCTGCACCGGAGGCATGATCGCCAACTCAATCGTCGAACGCAGCGGGGTTTCAAGCGTCTTTGCCGGCAGCGCTGTCACCTACTCCAACGCTCTCAAGGAAAAGATGCTGGGGGTCCCTGCTGAGGTGCTCCGGGAACACGGCGCCGTCAGCGCCGAATGTGCCTGCGCCATGGCAAAGGGCGCCGCAGAACGTCTGGGCGCCGAAGCCGCTGTGGCGACGACCGGTATCGCCGGTCCCGACGGCGGAACTCCGGAAAAGCCTGTGGGACTGGTCTACATCGCCGCCTGTGTCAAAGGGGAGATCCTCTGCCGGGAACTGAAACTGCGGGGCGGCAGGACCATGATCCGCCAGCGCGCCGCCGCTCAGGCGCTCATACTGCTCAACACCATGCTGGAACGGATATGAGCGTCAACGAACTCAAACTCCTCAAAGCCTTTATGCCCCTGCTCCCCCTCAACGGCGCGGTCATTGCCGGGGCAGGGGACGATTGCGCCGTTTTGAAGTGGAACGGGGAGTACGATCTTCTTGTCACAGTGGATCAGCTGATCGAAAATGTCCACTTTCTCCCCTCAACAGCTCCAGAACGGGCAGGAGCGAAACTGGTCAAACGCAACATGAGCGACATCGCCGCCATGGGAGGAGAACCCCTTTGGGCGGTCATGACACTTGCCGCTGAAAACAAAAGTCAACAGTACCTTGAAAGATTTATGAAGGGCGTTTCAGAGGAGTGTTCCAAATACGGGACAGCTCTCTGCGGCGGAGATATCAGTTCCCTGAAAAGCGAGGGGTTGTTGACCACACTGACTCTGGCGGGGAGAGTTCCCCGGGGGCAGGCGGTCATGCGTTCCACCGCCCGTCCGGGGGATACGCTCTATGTGACGGGAGAGGTGGGGAACTCCTTTTTGTCGGAACACCATCTGGATTTCACGCCCCGGTTGGATCTGGGGGCGTTCCTGCGGCGTTCTGCCACGGCGGCGCTGGATATCAGCGACGGTCTGCTGCTGGATGCCAGACGGCTTGCGGAAAGCTCCAAAGCAGATATCAGAGTGGATATTGAAAAGATCCCCCTGCGTCAGGGGGCGAAACTGCCGGAGGCCTTGAGCGACGGCGAAGATTATGAACTGCTTTTCTGCGGCAGAGAGGGACTCCCCTTCCCCGCTGTGGGAAAGGTATTGCCGGGAACGGGAAAATTGATCGTCCCCGGCTTGAAAGAGGTGGATTCTTATGGATTTGAACACTGAAACGCTCCTTTACTCCCATTCGGAGGAGGAAACTGAAAAAATAGCATCTTTGATCGCAGCTGCCCTTTCCCCCGGAGATACAGTGCTCCTCAGGGGGAATCTGGGCGCCGGGAAAACGGTCTTTTCCCGGGGATTCGCCCGGGGGCTGGGGTGCGAAGATACCTTGTCAAGCCCCACATACACCATCGTGCAGGAGTATCAGCTCCCCTCAGGGGCGCGGCTCTACCACATGGATCTGTACCGTATTGCCGATGCGGCAAGCGCTCTGGGGTTCGGGGTGGATGAATTTATCGACGATCCCAAAGCCTACAAGCTCATCGAATGGCCCGAAAGGATCGAATCACTGCTCCCGGAAAAGTGCCTGACCGTGGAAATAACCCATGAAGGGGATGAAGAACGCTCTCTCAGGATCACTCCATGAAAACATTTCTTTTCAACCCCCTTCCCCGGAGCATCTTCATGCGTCCGTGGAGGGTTCCGGTCCCCCTGCCTTATCTTATTACCGGGAGTATCTCTGCGCTGATCGTAAGTTTCTACTTCGGCGGGCTCCTTGCGCCTTATGTGGGGACCATCAACGGTCTGCTGCTTTCCTCGGCGGCAGCCATCGTCCTTTTTGCGGGACTCATGGCGCTTTCCATGCCTCCGGGGAATGTGTGCGCCAAAGTGGGGCTGCGGAAGGTCGGTTTCAGGGAGTTTCTGCTCTGCGTGGGGGCGCTGCTCATCATACTGGCAGGCGCCGCTTTTCTCACCGCCTTCTGGCAGCAGCTCCTTGAATATTTCAAGATCCCCTTTGAAAAGGAACAAGCCCTGCTGCAGATGGTACGGAACAGCGATGTAAAAACGCTTCTGCAGCTGCTGCTCCTCACCGCAGTTCTTGTTCCTGTCATGGAGGAACTGATCTTCCGCCGGGCGCTCTACGGCATACTGCTGAAACTGGGACCCCCTGTCGCTCTGGCGGGCACATCGGTGATCTTCGGCGCCGCCCACGGCTTTCTGCTGGGGTTCCCCGGACTCTGTTTCATGGGGCTCGTCTTTCAGTGTGTCGCCAACAGAACAAGGAACCTCTGGTGTTCCATTCTCCTCCACGCCATGCTCAACGCCACAGTCCTGCTGGTCACTTTCTGGGCATCAAAAATGGAAGGGTGATAGACAATTTCAGCACCGCCTGCCACAACGGGAAAGGGGACATCACCTTTCGACTTTTTCCTCTTCCCAGCCGATAAGATTGCCTTTGACGGTGTCGAAATTCACGCCGATGATATGGATATCCCGTTTGTCGAGCAGATACTTTTTGAAATATTCTTTTTCTTTGATCTGTTCCAGAGCCGTGGGATCGTTATCCAGTTTGAACTCAAAAATGTAGATCGCCTTCGGCGTCTGTACCACAGCGTCGATACGCCCGTCGTTGGTGGCAGATTCTGCCTCAATATAGACGCCAAGCAAACGGAACAGGGAAAAGAAGATCCCCTGAAATGTGGATTCCTGCTTTTTGTGAATATCATAAGGAACTCCGGCAAAGAAAACTTCCATGGCTTTGCGGAGCTTTTTCAGATCGTTGTTCAGCAGACTGGTGGCAAACTCTGCCGTAAAACGCACCCCCTCCGTCTGGGTCTTACCGGCGTAGCTATTCAAAATGTATGCACTGAAAGCAGTGGTAACTTCCAAGTTGGGAAAATCCAGATAATACCAGGTCTGTCCGAAACGCTCTTCAGTGTCTTTGATAGTGACATAACCTGTCTGCAGCAGCAGAGTCAAGGGATCAATGCTGTCGATTTCAAAGGCGCTGAAAGCTATTTCAGGCACAGAGTCCCCGCCGATGACCGAGCGGAAATCAAACTCCGTTTTTTTGGTCAGCTCCATCAGAAAAGAGGGCGTCCCGGTTGAAAACCAGTAGTTATTGAATTTCCCGCCACTTTCAAAGAATTGAGCAAGGGAAACGGGATTGTAAACCGTTTGGGCATTTTCCTCAAAACGGTATCCGTTGTACCACTCTTTTATTTTTGCTTTGAAAGCTTCAACATCCTCTTGTCC
>JAZODE010000019.1:0-45626 GCA_045596885.1 Victivallaceae bacterium | reverse complement strand
CCAAGTCGGAGGCCAAGCTGTCTTAGGAAGACAATGGGTCTTACCAACTCCTTGGCTCACAGAACGACATGGCTACGATCCGACTTAAAACGCTCCCTTTGTCAGATCGAAGCGAGGGCGCTTTGACAATTTTGAGGAGTTTTGAAATTTCCTCCAATATTATCCACACTTTTCCAATTTACACCATTTTGTTCCAAATTGCAAGCAATTTCAGAAAAAAAAATTCAAATTTTTTATTCTTTTCTTTACCCGGCGGCTTTGCCGGAAAAATCCGGAAACTGATGGTACCGTAAAAAAATCCACGCTATTTTGAAAAAAAAGGGCTGCGGGGACTGGAAATTTCGGTTATTTGTTGGTATAGTATAAGAATGACACTCAGCACTTACAGAAAGGGTCCATTATGCGTCAGAAGATGTTGCTTTTGTTGGCGGTGATTTTCGGTTTGCTGGCTTTTATGCTGACTTATAAACAGCTTGAACACGAAAAGGCGAAAATCCGCGGCACCTCAGAGGAGCGGGTCTTGATCCAGGTCAAGAACAGTATGGTCGAAGGACAGGAGATCAAGATGACCGATATTGCTCCCCACCGGGTGCGCCGGGAAAAAGAAAGTTTCAACCGCAGCCGGGAGATCCCCTGGGAGGAACGCTCCAGAGTGATCGGCAGACGCCTTGAAGTCACAGTGATCCCCGGGCAGCTGCTGCAGTACTCCGATCTGAAGCCCGTGACTTTGCGCAACGGGTTTTCGGCAGTCATCAAAGATCAGTGCCGTGCTGTAAGTATTCCTGTGGATCCCGTTTCATCGGTAAACAATCTGATCCAGCCCAATGACAATGTGGATGTTCTCGGAACATTCCGTTTCCCGGATCTGCGCGGCGACAACTCTCTTGACACCGTGACCATTACGATCCTGCAGAATGTCAAAGTCCTTGCCGTAGGCAACCGCTGGGGCAACAATTACAGTTCCGACTCAATGAGCGGGCAGCGTTCCTACTCAACAGTCACATTGCAGCTCTACCCTGATGAGGTCGAAATGGTGATTTTCGCCTCTCAAAAAGGCAAGTTGACCCTTTCACTCAGGAACTTTGAAGATGAACGCATTTCCAAAGATATCGAAGCCCGGAGCGTCAATTTCAAGTCTCTTGAAAAGGAGATCCCCAAATACAATCAGCGCCGTGAAGAACGCCGGGGGATTCGGTAAAAATGACTGATATCATCGTCCGTCTCCCCGGTACTCCCGAAGCCGGTGCCGCTCTCGGAAACGGCACCTACCTCATCGGTTCGGGGGAGGAGTGCCACATCCGCCTTCCCCGTCCGGACATCTCCCGCCGCCATGCGCAGCTCATCATCAGCGAACACACTATAACCATTATGGATATGGGCAGCAGCAACGGCACGGTTTTAGGTGACGGAACAGCTCTCTACCCCCATCAGCCCTATCAGCTTGAAGGAAATGTCAATGTCGTCCGGATCAGCAAGGCTGAATTGGTGCTTTCCCGGCGCGAAGAGAAAAAGTCCGCACCTGTAAATGAGGACTACTCCTCTGTGAGCAAAGGCGAGATCCCGCTGCTGGAAATTTCCGGCATTCCTTCCCGATTCCGCGCCATGGCGCAGGAGATCAAAAAACAGGCTCATCAGGAGCTTCTCGCCCGGTTGAACCTGAAAAAAATGGCTCTTTCGGGGGTTTCCGCAGAAGCGCTCCGCAGTCAGGCAGTTGCCATGGCAAAAGAAATATTGGGGCAGTTGACCATTGAATTGCCTTCCGGACTTTCAGTGGAGATCATTGAAAAAGAGCTGGTCAACGAAGCCATCGGTCTGGGACCTTTGGAGTCACTTATTGCAGTCGATGATATTTCTGAAATCATGGTCAATGGTCCCAATCAGATCTTCGTTGAAAAAAAGGGAGTCCTCTATAAGACGGATGCCTCCTTTGCCGATGACAATCAGGTGCTCTCAGCCATTGAGCGTATCGTCGCTCCTCTGGGGAGGCGGATCGACGAAAGTTCCCCCATGGTGGATGCCCGTCTTCCTGACGGTTCCCGTGTAAACGCCATTATTCCGCCTCTTTCTCTGGTGGGGCCTTCCATCACCATCCGGAAATTTTCCAAGACACCTCTGGAAGCTAAAGATCTGGTAAGATTCGGTTCTATTTCTCCTGAGATGGTCCGTTTTCTTGCCACCTGTGTGGCTGTCAGAAAAAACATTCTCATCTCCGGCGGAACGGGTTCCGGTAAGACGACTTTGCTCAATGTGCTGAGCAGCTTTCTGCCCAACCGTGAGCGTATCGTTACTATTGAAGATGCCGCCGAACTTCAGCTGCGGCAGGAGCACCTTGTCCGTTTGGAGTCCCGCCCCCCCAACATTGAAGGACGGGGCGCCATAACCATCCGTGATCTGGTCCGCAACAGTTTGCGAATGCGTCCTGACCGTATCGTCGTGGGAGAGTGTCGCGGCGGCGAAGCTCTTGACATGCTTCAGGCGATGAACACCGGTCACGACGGCAGTTTGACCACCATCCACGCCAACACCCCCAGAGACGCTCTGGCACGTTTGGAAACACTTGTTCTGATGGCGGGATTTGATTTGCCCTTGAGGGCGATCCGCGAACAAATCGCCTCAGCCATTCATCTGGTGGTACAGATTTCCCGTGAAAGAGATGGCTCCAGAAAGGTCATCAACATCAGCGAGATCACCAAAATGGAAGGGGACATCATCACCATGCAGGATATCTTCACATTCCGTCAGACCGGCTGGAGTGCAGACAATAAAATCGAAGGTGTTTACGAGCCCACAGGCAGTATTCCCACCTTTATGGACGAGATCGAGCGCGCCAAGCTGGATCTTGATGTTTCGATTTTCTCAAAAAAACATTAATATAAGGAGTTTTTTATCATGATCAATGCAGCCGTCATCGGCGTTTCCGGATTTGGAGCAGTCCACCTCAGCGACCTTATCCGGGAGCACGAAGCTGGCAGACTCAACTTTGCTGCCGCCGTTATCCACCAGAATCAGGTTTCCCCTGAAAACCTTGAGCGCATCAAAGCTCTGAATGTTGAAATTTTCACCGATTATCCCTCCATGTTTGCTAAATATGCCGGTAAACTGGATATCTGCTGTATTCCCACTGGCATTGGTCTTCACCGTCCCATGACTGAAGCCGCTCTTGCTGCCGGTGCCAATGTTTTCGTGGAAAAACCTGTAGCTCCCGTGCTGGCTGACGCCGAAGCCATGGAAGCAGCCGCCCGCAAAGCAGGAAAATTTGTTGCCGTTGGCTACCAGACCATCTACCAGCCCGAAACCCGCCGCATCAAAGAGATGCTGCTTTCCGGAAAAATGGGCAAGGTGAAACGCCTGAAATGCTACGCCTTCTGGCCCCGGAAAAACGCTTACTACGGCCGCAACGGCTGGGCGGGCGCTCTCTTCAGCCCCTCCGGTGCCCCCATTCTGGACTCCCCCTTCACCAATGCTGTGGCACACTATCTGAATCTACTGCTCTTTTACGCCGGAAACACCTTTGAAGGTACTGCCGATGTCAAGAGCGTTCAGGCAGGAATGTTCCGTGTCAATCCCATCACCAGCTGCGACACCGCAAACATCCGGATCCAGACCAAAGATGACAAGGAGATCCTTTTCTATGTCTCCCACGCCGTGCCCACCACAGTTGGCCCCATTTCTGACATTGAGTGCGAAAAGGGAACGATCCACTACACCCAGCAGGAAACCATTGTTACAGATACTCAGGGCAATGAGATCGAGCGTTTCGCTTCTGCTGCGGGTGGAGAGATCCGTCAGAATGTGTGGAACGGTCTTTTCAACCGCCTGAGTGATCCCAATGGTTTTATCTGCACAGTGCGCCTTGCTTCCAAAGCAGTTCTGGTGAGCAACGCTGTCTTTGACTCCGCCCCCATCGTGGATCTGCCCGCCTCTCTGGTGGATATCGCTGTGGATGATGACGGTCACACTTTGCGTATCATCCGCCCCATGGCGGAACTCCTCAAGCGTTGTTACGATGAGAACCGCCTGATTTCCAAAGAGGAATTCCCCTATGCTGTGGAAAGCGCCCCTCTGGATGTGGAAAACTACAAAGGTTTCACAGGCGCCCTCTACCGCTGAGAACTCCCAATTTTCCAATTAGAGCCGCAGGGACAGCAAGTTCCCGGCGGCTTTTTTTGAAGTTCATAGAAGGTATTAAAATCATCCGATGAAAAAAACGACCATTGCCGCAACATTTTTTCTTCTTCTGACAGCTGCCATCTGGGGCTTGTCCTACTCGGCGCAATCAGAAGCAATGAAAACCATGACTCCATTGTTTTTTGTTTTTCTGCGCTATCTCCTTGGAACCCTCATCCTTTTGCCCTTCATCTTCTGTATGAAACGCAAGCCGGATAAAAAATTGCTCACAGGGGGGATCCTTTGCGGTCTCTGTCTGGCAGGGGGAGAGATCCTGCAGCAGTTCGGACTTCTTTACACCACCGCCGGAAAAGCGGGATTTCTGACCGCTCTTTATGTCATTATGATCCCGGTGATCGGCATTTTCATCAAAAAGCGCTCCAATGGGGCAGTGTGGATCGCTTCACTCCTCTCTGTTGCGGGGGCATTTTTCCTCTGTTCAGACGGAACTTTGGGCAGTTTCAACAATACAGGAGATATACTGATGCTGCTGTGCGCTTTGTTTTTTGCCTTCCAATTTATTGCCATTGCCCGTTTTGCACCTCAAGCTGATGCCTTGCAGCTGGCGGCGGTCCAATTCTTTACGGTAACGGTCATTTCAGGTGTGACCGCATTGATCGCAGGGGAAAGTTGTTCTTTACAGAGTATAGCCGCCACAGGGGGCCCCTTGCTTTACTGTGGAGTCATTGCCATTGGATTTGCCTGTACGGTACAGATAGGGGCACAAAAGTATGTTCATCCGGCAACAGCCTCCATCATATTGAGTACAGCATCAGTATTCGCAGTTCTCTGGGGCTGGTGGCTGCTGAATGAAAAATATACCCTGCAGCATCTGGCAGGCTGTGTTTTGATTTTTGCGGCAGTAATTCTCGTTCAACTGCCGGACCTCAAAAGCAGAAAAGAGTAAAATTTCAGCGTTTCGCCGTAACAGTTCCGGGCTGCTTGTATGCCCAGTCAAGTAAGCGGCGGCAGAAGCGGTCCCGTTCACGGGAAGATTTGAACCCTGTGACACATCCCATGATGCGCCGTTTGTTCCGCACGGCGCTGAAGGTCAGACAGGAACCGGCTGCCCGGATATATCCGGTTTTAAGTCCGTCCACCCCCGGGTAACGGGGATTGACCAGTTTGTTGGTATTGACGAAAACAGTCTTTCCGGAGCGGATGGAAGCGGATTTCAAATTGCACCACTCCATGAGCAAAGGATACTGGAGCAGCTGTTCACCCAGCATGACCATATCAACGGCGCTCCCCAGAGAGTTGCGCTTGCCTACGGGCAGACCGCAGGGATTGATGAAACTGGTGTTGCGCAGTCCCAGCTGCAGGGCGCGGCTGTTCATCATGTTGACAAAAACAGGAACGGAACCGCCGAAATATTCAGCCAGAAGCGTTGCGGCATCGTTGGCGCTCTTGACCGCCGTGGCGATCATGAGCTCCTGTATGGTGAAAGATTCTCCGGGAGCCAGATAAAGGACTCCTGTCCGGGGAACATCACGGGCTGTCTTGGTCACAGCCACAGGGGTATCCACTGTAAGATCGTGCCGCCTTTCAAGCTGCTCCATCACCAGAAGCATGGTCATCATCTTTGCCATGCTGGCAATGGGAACCGGGCGGGTGGAATTCTTTTCCCACAGCACTCTGCGGCTTTCCATATCGACGATGATACCGCTCCGGGCACCGGAACTTCCGGCAACAGCTGTGGCAGGCAGATTTCCCCGGATGGTTCCGGTGTAATTCAGAGGTTGACCGAAACGGGGATTTCTGGAAGGGACGAAATTCCGGTAAACGACCCGTTTTACCTGAGGTTCATTCCCCTTGTTTTGGGGTTGTTCACCTGGCTTTTTATCTCCTGCAGCACCGGTTGTGCCGCTGAAAACAAAGACCTTGATCAGGATCACATGCACAATGACCACAATGATCGCCAGTCCGCTGAGGACCTTGATCCTGGTCTTGGTAACTTCGTCCATTTTCCCTTGTTCCTCTTTCTGGATTTTACTGCATCACAGGCTTGCCGAGTCTTCCGGCAGCGGCGGCACGGTTGAGAGCACAGATCAAGGCGTGGATGACCGCCTTGTCGATATTGGTGTCTTCACCGGCACCGTAGACCAGATCTGAGGACTCTTCAGAGACCCGCAATCCGACAAATGCGATAGCCCGGGCATCGGCATCGGTACCGAGGGTGTGCTCGGCGTAATCTTCAACCTTGAAGAAAGGCATCTTGCCGGAGCCCTTGAGAGCTCTCACCACAGCGGAAAGCAATCCGTTGCCCTGTCCGGAAAGCTGAAACTTTTCATCCCCGATATACCAGTCAAAGTAAGCTCCGGAGCGCTCACCGGCAGAAGAGCGGTTGTAACTTTCCATGCGGTAGACGCCTTCACAGTTGACAAAACTTTCGTAGAAGATCTCACGGAGTTTTTTGGAGTCGATTTCGCCGCCGGTGGAGTCCACATAGTGCTGAACAGCAGCACCGATGGCAGGGTGCATGGATTTGGGCGGACAAATGCCGAACTCTTTTTCAAGCACATAGACAACACCGCCCTTGCCGGACTGACTGTTGATACGGATCAATCTCTCATACTGACGCCCCAAATCGGCGGGGTCGATGTGCAGATAAGGCATCTTCCATCCCTGATTGAAGAACTCAGTAATATCGCCGCGCCGTTCAAATCCTTTGCGGATGGCATCCTGATGGGAGCCGGAAAAGGCGGTAAAGACCAGATCACCGGCATAAGGATGACGGGGGTGGACCTCGATGCCGGAATTGCGCTCAACGGTACGGACGATCTCAGGCATATTGCTGAAATCAAGTCCCGTGTCGATCCCCATGGATTCAAGGTTCAAAGCCAGGACGGAAATATCGAGGTTTCCGGTGCGTTCGCCGTGACCGAAAACAGTTCCCTCCACCCGGTCGGCACCGGCGAGGATCGCCAGTTCAGAAGCGGCAACAGCACACCCCTGATCGTTGTGGGAGTGCAGACTGATGCGGGTGTTGGCACAATCAGGATATTTACGGCAGAAAAGTTCGATCATATCCGCATAATGGTTCGGCGGACGCCGCTCCACTGTTGCGGGCAGATTGAGGATAAAGTTATCTTTGGAAATGGGTCCCATTTTTGCCCATTCATCTCTGACAGCACAGCAGAGTTCCACCACATAATCAAGATCACTGTCGGTAAACTCCTCAGGTGAAAATTCATAACCGATGCGTCCTTCCAGTCCGTTGGCAACAATGGCATCGCAGACCATCTTGGTGCCGTCAACAGCCATCTGGAGCGCCTTTTTGCGGTCGCCGCCGAAAACAAAACGGTTGTGCAGATCGCTGGTCGCCACATAACAGTGGGCAATGGCGCGGCGGACGCCCTTGAGGGATTCAAGTGTGCGGTCGATCAGGTGCTTACGCGCCTGAGTCAATACAGAAATACGCACATCTTCGGGAATGTGACCCTCTTCAATAAGACGGCGGACAAAGTTGAAATCATCTTCACTTGCAGAGGGGAAAGAGACTTCGATCTCCTTGAAGCCGATCTTCTTGAGCATATTGAAATACTCAAGTTTCTGATCCGGATTCATGGGTTCAGGCAAAGCCTGATTGCCGTCCCGGAGATCCACAGAGGTCCAGACGGGGGGCTCGGTAAAAACACGGTCAGGCCACTGGCGGTTTTCTATTGCCACGGCTGCAGGATAAGTATATTTGGGGTTCATCTTGAACACGTTCCTTATGATATATAAAGTGAAACAAACTTAAAAACACATCCGGCAGTTTTCATTGCTTACCGCGACCGTATATCGGAAACTCCGTAACCGATGTCCTGCAAACAGGACCATCATCTCAATGACGACACGGCCGCGCCGCGCAGTCGGAGACTGAGCAGAAGCAGCCGCTCATCAAGCAAAGTTGTTCCGTAAGTATACATGATTGAAAATATACCACCGATTCACTGAAATATCAAGTTTTTTTGCAATAATTTACACTTTTTTCCGCTTTTTCACTCCCCGGTGATGGTTCAAAAGTACCAAAGGTACCTTTTCCGTAAAAAAACAAAGAGGAAACAACTGCCTTTACCAACAGCTGTTTCCGCAAAAAATGCCAGGTGTGTATTTATCGCACCTGATAGAGCTCCGGCGTATATTTATAATGTTCCAGTGCCTCAGCCACAGGGGGAGTTGCTGTAAAGAGCTCTTTCATGGCAGAGATCTTGCTGTCTGGCAGGGGGATCTTGGAAATAAATTCCACACGGATCCCCCCCTCCCCTGCCGGGAAAGCAACATTTTTAAGGATGTTTTCGTTTGGGTTCAGCAGCGCTGCAGGCTTAAAGATCCTCTCCCACAAAGCTGACACATAACCGAAATGGGTACAGCACAGCCCCAGAGCATAGTTCCTTATGTCGCCGACCTTTTCCACAGCATCGGCGAATCCGGCAAACATACGCTCTTCCACCTCTTTTGAGAAGGGAGCAGCTTCGATCAAAGTAGCCAGTCCGGGGAGCGGCACACCGTCGATGCGTTCCGGAGCAATGCCGGAGTCGATGAGCATGTTTTTATAACAGCCCGAATTGACCGTTTCCGCTGTTCCGAGAATCAGCAGTTTTTTATCGGGGGCGCTGCGCAGAAACTCTCCGCAAACGCCAACGGCGGCATCCACGATATCCACCACAGGAGAGCGGGGATCTCCGTAACGGCGGCTCCGGCGATGGACCACAGAAAGGGTATTGCATCCGATGACCAGCAAGTCAGGGGCATACTTCATTATGCCGTCAAAGGCACGCTCCCAGACCTGTACTCTTTCTTCCGGGGGCATCTTGCCGAATCCCCGGTCAATTTCGGGCCAGACATTGAAATAGAGGAGTTCTCCACTGCCCCCTTTTGCCCAGAGTCTGGCGGCAATATCAAGTCCGCCCAATCCGGAGTCACAAACTGCGATCCTCACTTGCCCACCTCAGTGGTAAAGTAGATCTCGGCAAGTTTTTTCGCCCAGTCGGGGGCTTTGTCGATCTCACCCGAAACGATACGGGTCAAGCCGTCGTTCCAGTGGTGAAGATGCTGCAGAGTCATGACGCGGTTGCGGAGCATGGCGGCGCCCTTCCCGGCATCGCTGTTCATTTCCTGCAGGATACGCTGGAGCTCATCCACATATCCGGCAACGCCGTAGTAGCTCAGAAAGCCGTTCCATGCTTCTACCACGGACTCCCTTTTTTCCAGACATCCGGAAATGGCATTCATGATCCCGTCAAACTGCACCGGATCAAAACGCCGTGCGCCCTCTTCAGTCAGCTGATAGGGAAGCACCTCAACAGAGGAAATCCCCTTGTCGTTGACACCGACATGGAGATGATATCCCAGTTTCCGGTAGGCAAGCTGTTTGGGCTGATAGAAGATAAAGTTCCCCAGACTGAAAAAGACAGGTTTTCCGTGAAGGAAGGTCATTCCCTGAGGCACATGGGGGTGGTGTCCCACCACCAGATCGGCGCCTGCAGCGGCAAGGCGGTCGAAACAGTCATAGACATAAGGCGGCGGCGTTGGAACATACTCCAAACCGCAGTGAACGATGGCTATGACAGCGTGGAACTTTTCCTTTGCCTGCCAGATGGCAGTTTCCATCTTTTCGATCTCCCATCCGGCGACACCGGGGGTATTTTCTGCTGCCGCCATGCGATCCTCTCCCTCGGAGAAGTTGAAAATGGCGATTTTCACTCCTTTGACCTCTGCTTCAAGAGGTTTGAGAGCTTCCTTCTGATCCATTCCTGCACCGCAGTATGCGATGTTGTTTTGTTTCAAAAGCTCCGTTGTTTTGCGGAATCCCTCCACGCCGCAGTCAAAGGTGTGGTTGTTGCCTAAAGTGACAGCTTCAAAAGGGACTCCGGTCAGGGCTGAAAGACGGTTTTCTTCTCCGTGAAAAGCGGCACCGCTCTTGACGATCAGCTGCCCCGGAGTCAGAGGCGCTTCAAGGTTGGTGATGCGCCAGTCCGCTTTGCGGAGTTCCGGGAGCAGATCGCCGTAGACACACAGGGGATCGGCGTCCATCAATTCGCCGTAGTGACGGATGGGCGCCCAGTCCCCGGAAATATCCAGCAGCGCCTGATGAGGAGCTTTGTTAAGGGGATTTTCCCAGATCATCAGAGCACGATCTCCAGCTGTTTATCGGCAGGGATCTCTGCCACATGGCAATCGGTCATGTAGCAGCGTTCGGGCAAAACGATCATAACGCTGACATTTTTGTCATTGGGGGTGAAAGCAGCATGGTGCCACACACCGGGGCGCAGAGAGAGCAAAGTACCCTGAGGAACATAGAAGACCTCGATATCATCCACGGGGACCTCTTCACCGGCACCGGCGGGAGCGACCCACACGATGGCATCGTTGTCAAGGGGCATACTCACTTCACAGGTGAAATCGTGGTACTCGCCCACATTGATGACCATGGGACGGGGACGCATGAAACAGGTGGAAAAAGAGGGAGAATCAGAAAGAGTCTGCTGGACCATGTCACGGTAGAAAACGATTTCCGCATCTTTGGGACCGGTGGCGTCAGTCACGGGATCAACCATTTTTGCGTAGGTGCCATAACGGTGGAACTTTTCAACGCTGAGCTGCTGAACTTTGATGGTTTTCATGATTTTTGTCCTTTCGTAAAAATGTTTGGATCAGTTGATTTCACGCAAAGTATATTCTCTTGTTCCCATGCCCAGCTCCTCAAGGATCCTGACCACTGCATAGGGATTTTTGCCGTGGAGCTGTTCAAAGAGGTGCTTGGAATCATCGGGAGTATATTGCCATTTCGGGGGCAACGCTTCTTTGTAAAAAGGCACCTTGCTGATAAGATCAAGGGAAGCCTCTTCAATGGCAACGATATCTCTTCCGGCAAGGATGCCGATATCAGGGACCAGTGCCGGGGTGGTCATGCCCCAGCAGTCACAGAAGAGAGTGATATCCATAAGCATATTGATGTAGATCTGCCGGTCGGGGAAATGGCTTATCAATTTGGCAGTGGTCATTGCCATTGCCTGTTGGAAATCCACATAGTGCCCCCGGTCGATCCGGATCGCCTGCTGCGGACAGATCAGCATACAGTGACGGCAGTATTTGCAGTTGTGAAAAAAGATCTTGAGTTTGCCGTCTTTGAAGATCATCGCCTTGTCGGGGCAGTTGTTCACACATTTATTGCATCTGGTGCATTTGGCGTCATCCCACTCAAGACCTCCTTCCTGAGCGTGGAGCAGCTGGCGCATGGCATTGGTCACAGCCCCCATGGAAAGATTTTTGGAAGCCCCGCCGAAACCGCAGACGCCGTGACCTTTGACATGGGAAAAATCGACCAGCACATCGGCGTCCAATATGGGCTTTGAAAGTTCGATGCGATCCATGGTTTTGAACGGGGGCTCCACGGGAAATGTTTCAAAAGCGGACTCATCCGTTCCGCAGACGGGGACAATGGGACATCCACAGACCTCTTCGGTATAGCCGCGGTCGATGGCGGTATCCACATCCCGTTTCATGTCGGTAATGAAAACTGAAGCTGCTCCCGCAGATTTCAGAGCTTTGACCAGTTTACGGACAAAGAAGGGATGGATGGTCGAAAATCCGTTGCCGCCCCCCAGGTGCATCTTGATGACGACCTTGCGCTCTGCAACCGTTTTTTTCAGCTCCAACTTTTCCAGCAGACGGTCGAACTTGGCGCCGATACATTGATCCGGAGACATGGAGCGGGGCGGATAAGAAGCAAAAAGAAGTTCACTTGCCATAAGTCATTCCTTTGTAAGATTCTGAAGCAATTTCTGGAGTTCAGGCATCTTTTTTTCTGAATGTTTCAAAAAAAGAGCCCCCAATTCAGCACTGAGAATACCATCGACTTTCCCCTTCTTTTTCCCGGCGGGAGTCTTGTAAAAGGCGGTGATCTGCCGCAATTCTTCCAGTGTGTAATATTTCATGTACAATGCACATAAATCATTCTCAAGCTCTTTGAAGGAAAAAGCCTTGCGGTAAAATTCCGTCAGCTGGGGGCGGAGTTTTTCAAGCTCCGGTACTGCTTTGAACTGATTTTCCAGCTGGGCGTGAAATGCCCGTTTGAGCATTTCGGGGACACCGCTTGCCTGCATCATTTCAAGGGCGGCACGCCGGTGCAATGAAGAACCGGAAGCGAGCTGCCCCACGAACAAAATCAGAAGCGTGCACAACAATTTCCGCATCATCATCTCACCTGCCTGCCGGAACGAATATGGCACTGCCCCGGGCAAAATCGATCCCGGCAAGACGCAGATAGATATAGTCGCCCAGCTTGAAATTGCTGCTGCTGTTCTTTTCGCCGTAAAGGGCAAATTTGCCCCGTTTTCTATTCCCCGGAAGGGCATCGACAGGTACAAATCCGTAAAGCCCCAGATCTTCGATGGCGACCTGGAGT
Source organism: Victivallaceae bacterium (assembly GCA_045596885.1). Lineage (GTDB taxonomy): Bacteria > Verrucomicrobiota > Lentisphaeria > Victivallales > Victivallaceae > UBA1784. The sequence goes on along the minus strand of JAZODE010000019.1, from coordinate 33,067 downwards.
CCAGCGGTGATGACTTTGGCGATGACGCCTTCGTAGATCTTGAGATCACCTCTTTCAAGCTCTTCTTCCAATATTCTGAGCTTCATCCGGTCAGAAGCGGCAAAGGAGGCATTGTCGTTCTGTTCCTCAAGTTCGGTACATTTTTCCGCAACTCTTTCAAGTGTTTCCACCCGGCGGGTGCGGGATTTTTTATCAAGGTTCCAGAGCTGCTGGTGCACCGTCAGATCGGCGTAGCGCCGGATGGGACTGGTAAAATGAGCATACGCCGTCTTGCCGAGGGCGTAGTGGAGCAGAGGCTTTGCCGCATATTCAGCTCTGGGGAAAGAGCGCAGCAGCAAACTCAAAATCACCTCGCGCTTGGGATTGTCGGGCAGAGAACGGACAAAATCGTTGCAGACCTTCCGGGAACTCAGATCGCCGGTTGCAAAGCCGAACTGTTCAGCCATATCTGAAAACTCCCAGAGTTTTTCTATTTCCGGCTCATTGTGGATCCGGTAGATCCCGGCAACGCCTCTGGCGATCAATTCAGCACCTACGGCGGAATTGGCGGCAAGCATACACTCCTCGACCAGCTGTTCAGAAGGACGGGAAACCCGTGCCTCAACGCCCAAAAGTTTGTTTTCCTTTTCATCACAGCGCACTCTGACTTCCGGCAAAGGCAGTTCGATAAATGCCTCTTTCTCTGCCCGGAATTTACGCATCTGTTCTGTGATCTTGAGCAGATCCTTCACTGTTTTTTTCAACTTCGGCGCCCAATCCTCTGGTGCCTTCCCGGTATCGGCAAAGTTCTGGACCTGATCGTAATCAAGACGGTGGGCAACTGTGATCAGTGTATGTTCACGGCGGACTGCTGTCACTTCTCCTGATTTTTTGTTCACTGTCAGAAAAACCGAGTGGGCAAGAGACGGGACTCCAGCCTGCATACTTATGGAAGCGGTCAATCCCGGGGGCAGCATGGGCAATGTCCTTCCGGGAAGATAGCATGAAAATCCCCGGCGTGCCGCCTGAGAATCAAAACGGCTCTGAGGAGCAATAAAAGCGGCAACATCGGCAATATGAACGCCCAGTTCCAGATGTTCTTTATCCGGTCCCGGAGCAAGAGAAAGGGCATCGTCAAAGTCCTTGGCATCATCGGGATCGATGGTGATGACAAAAAGTTTCGGATACTTTTGCCGTTGTATTTCCCGGGGCGTGATCGCCATTGCCGCTTCGTTTTCCTCCTTGGAATAAGCTGCAGGGATATCGTATTCAGCCATAATGGCATCCAATTCAGCCTCAATGATCCCGGCGTGTCCGATGACCGATGAAATGCTCCCGCGCCATTCGCCCTGGATCATTTCAGGACCGCGCACCTTGACAAAGTCACCTCTCTGGGCTCCTTTGCGTCCTCCCAAAAGTTTGATCCCGTCAGGCAGTCTGGTGTTGAGGGGACGCACCACCCCGCCGGGAAGGACTTCCCCGACAAAGGTATCTCTGGAGCGCTCCAACACCTCAACGATCCGCCCCGTAGCACCCCGGTTGGCAGTATCTTCTGAAAACTCCCTTCTGCCGGGGAGCAGTTGGACTTTTACCGTGTCCCCGTCAAGAGCGCCGTTGATCTTCGGAATGGGAATAAAGATATCCTCTCCCTTTTCAGTGACTCTCTCAGCGGGATCGATTTCCACAAAACCGTAACCGGAGTGGGTCATCTTGAGTTTTCCCACAACAAACTTTCCTGCCCGTTCAAGCTGACGCTCATATTTGCGGTCGGCAATACGGATCAGACGGTTCTTTTTCTGGTGTTTGCGTTTGGACATAATTCCCCTTAACTCCTGTTTTATTTCCCGGCAGGCGGAAGTGCTGCATCAGAGTAACGCAGAAACTCCGCCCGGATAACCCGCCGGTAGTCTCCGGCGGCGCCCCCGGATGAAGGCTCCTTGCCGATATTCCCGATGGTCACATCCACATCCCGGTAAAGCTCTCCCCAGCTGCGGTTGGTATCATCATAATCGAAAGCAGTAAAAAATCCCTGTCCCCGGGAAGCTGAAACCATATTTCCGGGCAGAACCTGCTGTTCCACGATCAACACAGCATCGGCGCCGCTCTTCTTCGCCTCGGAGGTCAGTTTTTCGATCATCCGGTCACGGGAAACCTGCTGGTAGTTTCCGGAAACGACTGCCACTCCCAGAACTTTGTAGGGACGCCGGATCTTTCCGGAGTCAGAAAAAACTCGCACTTCTGCATCTGAAGCAGGAGCTTTTTCCCCCTGGTATGAGTAGGAAACACATCCTGCAGAAAACAGCAAAACAGCAGCGCTCAAAGCGGTCAGAACGATTTTCATAATCAGTCACCTCAATTTGTTTTTCAGTTTGTACGGTGTAAAGATACCACATTCAGCAGAAAAAAGCAAGAAAAAAAAGAATAAATTTTGCCTTTTTAAACAATTTTTTCTTTCCAAAGCACCGCAACCGATATGGAGATAGATACAAAACAACATCAATTCTGTCTCCAATCTTCTTTGTTTTTACAGTATATGCTTGCAATTTTCCCATTTTCAGATTATACTAATGTGTTGAAAAGTCTCATTTCAAACAGATCATCACCGGAGAGAATCAAGAATATGTTTCAACTTAAACAAAAAAGAGATTTTACGCTGATCGAACTCCTTGTCGTAATTGCGATCATCGCCATACTTGCCGCCATGCTTCTGCCCGCTCTGCAGCAGGCGCGGGAACGGGGGCGTTCTGCTGCCTGTATCAACAACATGAAACAGGTAGCGTACTGTTTTTCGGCTTACACAGATGACTACAAGGGAATCATTCCGCCCTACAAAAATGCTCTTACCGCAGAAGGAAAAACATCAGGCAGAACATGGTTCAGCGCCAGAGAGGGTGCTTCGCTTCTGGCGCAGTATGTGGGGCTGACAACTACAGGTGACTGTGCCTTTGCCGGTTACGGACGCCAAACCACACGGTCGGGGGGAGCTCTTGTCCGCCACAAACTTTCCTGCTATTCAAAAGATGTCAACAAGGAGTGGGTCGAAGGGGGCAACGGGATCCCCGGGATCGGTATCAACGGTGCTTTGAGTTGGGATTTGACTGATACTGCCAAAGCCATACCGATCCAGAAAGCCAAATACCCATCAAGGGGAGCTGTAACTATGGAAAAATACAAAACGGGTTATACCATCTCTTACTCCCACAATATTCTGACAGGAGCCAAGGCGATCACTGCGGCGGATTATCCCCACAGTGACCGGAGCTCCGTCATCTTTCTTGACTGGCATGTGGTTCAGATGAAGCGCAGCAAAGTTCCGGACCAGAAAATCAACTCAAGCGGCACCTATGAAGCTGCTTACACCACATTCTGGGCACCCTTCAGGCCTTACGAAAGGAAGAGATTTTCCAATAACTGGTAATTCTCTGATTGCAAAAAAAGATATTATGAAAGATGCAAAAGGTCTCTCATAATATCTTTTTTTCTTTCTTACTTGCCGATCTTCCAGAGCTGGCGGATCGTAAGCGTTTCTCCGGGAGTCAGCTTTCTGCCCTTAAAGATCGGTTCAAAGGAGCCGGTGACAGTACCGGGGTGGTTCCAGAGATAATATCCCTGTACCGTATCAAGAGGATGATGGATCAAATCAAAGCCCATGGCAGGAGATACAAATACCGTATCTCCTCCTTTGATATGAGCACTCTTCCCCAGAACGCCGGGAGTACAGATCAATGTACGGTCTTTCCCGATGATGTCAAACTTCTGCGAACCGATCCTGAAATGGGCTCCGGTGTGGTTGGCAAGGTGCATGGGCATGTGATGAAAGCGCAAGACCGTCTCCTCAGAGCGCACGCCCACATTCCGGACGGTAAAACTTTCTTTGATACTTTTTTCGTAGAACTCCCAGACAAGCTGCAAATCAAATCCCATGGTGCGGGGACGCTCAAGCACCACCGTCACATGATCTTTTTCAGCTTTGATGCTGAAGATCCGGAAAGGGGTATTATCGACCAGCCGGGCACGGGGACGCCAGAAACCGGGTTTTCCGAAAGAAGCGGAAGGGTTATTCTGCAGAACGAGCTCTTTTTCGCCAACTGCAAGGGACTTGATCTGTCCGCTGTCAGCAGGGGCAAGGAGGGCTTGGTAAAGGGGCGTTTTGACCATAAGCGCCTGCTGATTTTTCCACTTTGTTTCAGACACCTTGACAGAAGCGGCGGTGATCTCAGGGGTTTCTCCAAAGTTGTAGTCGGTGATCCTGAAAAGCCGCTCCATCTCTTTGAGGCGCCGGTTTTCATCTGCAAACTTGAGCTGGATATCATTCTTGAGGAGAGCCATTTTTTTCTCAATGTTCCAGGGAGTACCGGGATAAGATTTCTTTTCCCGTTTTTCAATAAGAAAATACTCCCAGCTCAGGGGCGGCAGATGGAGCAGAACTCCTTTTGCCAGTTCCGCACCTGTAACAAATTTGTATCTGTAAGGCGCATAAGGGGTCCGGATGACATAATTGCCTTTCATTCCGGGGACGGTAAGGCGGAAAAACAGATCTCCCTTTTCCCAGAAGTTCCCTACTGCGGCAAGGGTGGAGGTGCCTTTGCTCCAGGCATGGGTGATCACAGCGGACTTTGCAGTCCGCATACCGGGGCAGTAGTTGCAGTTGCCCAGGTGGATCTTCCAATGTTTGTCGGTAATAATGGGCGTCACAGGAACTGCCTTGACAGAGTTGTTTTCGCCCCAGACGCGGACCATATTTTCGCAGGCAGCGATCATTCTGTTGGCACGGGCAGCCAGTGCCCAGTAACGGTAGTCAAAGTGGAACCAGTAGAACATGGCTCCCTTGTAGCCAAGAATAAAGCAGTTGTGCAGCTCCAGCGCCGCTGCCTCCGGGGTGTTGACATTGAAGGCGTGACTGCCGTAGGGCAGTCCTGTGATATTCACATGTTTTCCCCCGTGTCTTTCAAAGTACTCCATAACATTCCTGACCCCGTAATAGTGCTGCAGACTGCGCCCGGGAATATATTCATAAGGACGGTTCATCCCCATGGAGTGCAGATAGGGTCCCCAGACGTTGATCCATTTGAGACTCGGGAGATAATCATCCGGGTGGTACTGGTTGGAGTATTGAGAATCTTCATTGTAACAAGTGACACTGAACATGGGCATGAAATGGACTCCTTTCCGGACAGAAGCCATATCCTCTTCAAGAACTTTGCAGACCTTTCCGTGCTGCTGAGAACGGAATTTTACCCACAAATCGTGATACCGGCTCACCACCTGCCGGGGCCAGACTGCCTTGATCTCAGCTTCGGACTTTTTGGAAAACCTGACAAATTCCTTCATGCAGCGCTGACAGAAACAACCCTTGTAGTCGCTGTGGTAGACCTCCCAGTTGACCACAAAAAAAGCGGCACTGCTCATGACTCTTTGGATTTGAGGGACAATATGCTTTTTGTAAACTGCCCCTCTGGTATAGACCTCAACCGGACAAAGCTGGTTGCGGAAAGGTTTGCCCTCCACGTCCAGGAAGGGGGTGGTGTTGAATTTTTTTCCGAGCTGAGGATAGCCGTCACGGATGGAGTTCCAGTTTTCACAGGTACCGATGTTGTATTTCCGGAGAGATTTGAAAAAATCAGGAGAATAGTTGATGCGGAAAAGATTGAATCCCGATCGTGCCAGAAGCCGGGCAAACCCCTCTGCGGTGTTCCCGGAAAGGTTGCCTCCCCACTGCATGAGGATGCCGCTTTGAAAAATCTCAGGCTGGGGAGAGTTTTCCACAGGCATGGTATAAAGTTTCAATTCGTGAAGCGCTCCCATCTGACCGTCAACACTCAGCTGGTAACGGAAAATTTCCCCATTGAGTTTGCGGTCACTTTCCAGAGTCAGCATAAGGGGGCGCCAGCAGCAAAAGCCCCCTCCCCGGGTGATAGTTGCGTGAAAAGCCCCTCGCACATCGATCACATCCTGAGCGATCCTGCGGACAGTGCCATCGGCACCTGTGACCCGCACTCCACGGGGCAGATGCAAATGGAGTTTCACATCTTTGCGGCGCTGACCGTACTGGCGCTTGAAAGAAAAGAAAATGGGGTGCGTCCCTTTTTCAGGCAAGTAAAATTTCCGGTCCAGATAGTCCATGGGAAAGCAGATGATATCCTCATCCATCTTGCGGTTTTCAAGAGAAACGCTCGCCTCCTGAAGCAGCAGTTCTCCCGCTCCCTGAAGCCGGTAAATAAAAATAACATTGTCAGCCCCGGCGGGAACGGCGGCAGAAAGTCCCCTGACCGAACGGAGCGTTTTTTTGTTTTTCCGGAATATGACCATAGTGGTCAAAGCACCTTTTACGGCAGATTTGAATTTGGCGCTTATTGTTTTTCCAGCGGCTCCGGCAGGCAGAGGGATACTGCGCGTCACCCCTGAAGTCACCATCTGCACAGCACCGGAACGGGACTTGTAACTGCTGACTGCCTTGTCAATGCGTATGAGCAGCGTTCCTCCCTTGCGGAGAGAAGTGCAAAGAGAAAGGATCTTCTCCTTTTCCGGATGCCCCCCGTGAACAGTGCGGGTCACATGCCAGGGCGATTTGGCGCTGAAATCACTTTTTTCCAGCAATGTTTTTTCCTCCCGGGAAAACCGGCTGTTCACATCAAGATCCACAAGACTCCATGGTCTTTCAGCCCCCTGAAGCAGTGTCAGCCCCGCCAGAGCAAATAAAAATGTTTTAAGAAAATTTTTCATTCGTTCACCTTTGTTTGGTTTGAAAATTGGCAGGGGTGATGAATCACCCCGGTAACTCAGTTGTAACGGTCATTTTACTATACATCCGACTCCAGTGAAAAACAATAGTAAGATTGTCTGTAAAACAGTAATATTGTTCGGCATAAGAACCAATTTTATTTTTTCCGGAATTCCCCGGGGGTCATACCGGTCTGCCGGCGGAAGACACGGATAAAGTACCCCGTATCATTGAAACCGCAGAAATGTGCCACATCAACGACTTTGAGTTTGTCTTTGCTCGCCAGAAGATTTTTGGCAGCATCGATGCGCAGTTTCAGCAGAAAGTCCGCCATAGAGATACCGAAATCCTCCCGGAAGACCGTTGAACCGTAGGAGCGGTTGATCTTCAGGGTATCACAGATACTGGAACAGTTGATATTCCCCGTAAAGTTATGTTCCATATAATTTTTGATCCGCCATGAAGCCGGGCGGACAGAAAATCCGGTACCGGCACTTTGTTGGAGTTTATATAAGACCTGCTGTCCCAGTGCCTCAAGCATAAGTCTGCAGCACTCCTCCCGGCAGGGAGTTATCTCATGGATCAGCGTATCCAGAGCCCGTACCATGTGGAGCAGTACACCTTCAGGTGCATAGGGAATATGATAATAAATCTCCTTGCAGCTCCCGTCCGGGATCGAATGGCAGTATTCCAGACGGATAAGGTTCAGAAAGAAGATGATCGAAAAACCGCCGATCTCCTGTTTCAGAGAAGAGTTGATCCGGTTGATGGAGTTGTAACTGCCGATGATCCAATCACCGTCTTCCAGAGTGCGCTTGCTCAATATGCCATCGAAAGCAGCCTGAACTGCCAAAGGTTTCTGTAAATGATGATAGCGGCAAAGCCGTAAGGTAAACAGTTTGCCCGCACTCCTTTTATAATCGGGAAAGGGCTGAACAAAATGCATCCGGCTTTGAAGCATATCTCCGGAAAAATTTTCCCGGAGCAATGCTTCCATGATTTCCGCCCCCACCGGTTCTCCAGACCAGAACCCTTTCTTTTCGTTCTCTCCTGACATACGGTTCCACTTTCTTGAATTTGCTTGAAATTGCCTCTAATATACCGTACAATGAAAAAACATTCAAGTTTTTTACAAGCAAAACCCAACAATATTACTATTTATTTTAAAATTTTCCTCTTGCCTAAATCAATATCAGTAAGTATAGTATGAAAAGAAAGTAATTCAACAGAAAAAACAGGGATTTGAAAGATGCAAAACATATCCGGAATCAATTTTATCAGGCAGAAGAAAATTTCGCTCTCTCCTTTCACGCTGATCGAGCTTCTTGTTGTAATTGCCATCATCGCCATTCTCGCCGCCATGCTGCTGCCGGCTTTACAGAATGCCCGTGAAACGGCAAAAAGGACCACATGTCTCAACAATCTTGCCAATCTTATGGGCGGCGTGCGTATTTACACATCAGAACAGGATGACCTGATTTTTCCCGTATTCGGAGTTGACAATTCCAACGCTGAATCGCCCTCATGGTATGAAAGAACTGCCTTCGTTGAAGCCGTCGGTTACAGAAATACTCCCCGTCTCACGGTCAAGATCGGCAGAGGAAAAACTGTTACAGAAGAGGTGTGGCCTTTGTGCTGTCCCTCCACAGAGCGCCCCAAGGCAAAAAATGATGTTGTTTACTCCTACGGAAGGAGTTATTATGTATCCCCCACTCAAAAATTCTGCCTGATCAAGCGTCCTGCCTCCAAAGTCCTCTTTGCAGATGTGACAGACGATCTGCGTTTGCGCAATAAGGACACTGCCCCCCAGGAACTTCCTGCGGTCCGTCACCGGGGGAGCGCCAATTACGCCTTCTGTGACGGCAGCGTCAGAGCATACAAGAACCGCGCCGCTTTCACAGCAACTTTGGAACTTTACTGAAAAAGTCATCCTCTCCATATTGTTGAGTTTTTTTCTGAAATAAAGGCTTGACTTTTTGCAGTTCAGAGTTTATAATAGGTGACAAGCTTTTTCTGTGCCTGAAAAAGCTTTTTTCAAGGCACAGATCCGGTCAAAAAAATTGTTTTAAATTTCAGGAAAAATCCAACATGATCAACGCCGCAAAGAACCGCAACATCGCTTTGCAGATGCTCAACCCCAGTGCCAAAGATCTGGAACACGGTCTTGAACTGCACAAAAACTCCCTCGTCTTTGATGCCTACGGCTTCATGCCCCTGTGCGGCGGACGCTCCGCCAGAGAAGAGGAGCTGATCGCTGCCGGAGCCTCAAGAGATGAGATCCACTATGCCGATGAGATGCACCACATGGTCGAAGGGTTCCACGATCCCCAGATCCGCAAACTCCTCAAAGAAGCATGGGAGTACGGCGGTGTGGACTGTATTTTCCAGAACTGCGGCGAAGAAAGCAACGATGTGGAGCGGCTCATCAAGCGTCTGGGCAACTACACAAGAACCATAGACTACTGCACTGAGGTCTACGAAAGATGTCCCTTCCCCGAAAAGCTGGAAGAGATCCGTGCCCGGGGCAACAAGGCTCTTTACATCACCACCAACGGTGTGCCCATCTCTTCCAAGTTCGTTTCGGCAGACGAAAATCTCCATCTGGTTGAGTCCTTCTTCAATCTGGGTGTGCGTATGATGCACCTTACCTACAACCGCCGCAATCTGATGGGTGACGGATGCGCTGAAGCTGCCAACGCCGGGCTGAGCGACTTCGGCCGTATGGCGATCGCTGAAATGAACCGGGTGGGCGTGATCCCCGATGTGGCGCACTCCGGACAGCAGACCAGTCTCGAAGCGGCTCTGTGTTCCAAAAAGCCTGTCGTGGCAAGCCACTCCACTGCCGGAAAGTTTTCCACCCACTATCGTGCCAAGTGCGATGAAGTCATTGAAGCCATCAAAAAAACCAATGGCTACATCGGGATCTGCTGCTACCCCGCCTTCCTTCAGGGCAGAAAAAATATCAATGCTCTCATCGATCATATCGACTATGTGGCAAAGACCTTCGGTGTGGATCATGTTGCCATCGGTACCGACCGGGGTGCCACCTTGTCCGAATATGTCTGGAGTGAAAATATGCCCAAAAACCGCAAGATCTGGGAACAGTACTGGGTCGCTCCCGGTACAGGAGACAATGCGCCTGAGGATTTCGGTTCACTTGCCTGGACCAACTGGCCGCTCTTCACTGTGGGACTTGTCATGCGCGGATACTCTGACAGCGACATTCAGAAGATCATCGGCGGCAATGTCATGCGTGTCTGCAAGGAAACTCTGGCGTAACAGTTCAAAAACAGGGAGTGCGGCATGAAAAAATATTTACTCTTTGCTTTATTTTCGGCGGCGCTGCTGCTGCCGGGAGCGGATCTTGAGATCATAAACAACAAAAGATCTGTTTACAAAATCGTCTATGCAGATGAGGAGCTGTATCCTTTTCACAACAGGTACAGTTCCATTTCCGCCAACACACTGCAGAAAATCCTGCGCCATGCTTCGGGGGCGGTCCTGACGGCGATCCCGGAAAGCAAGTTTGACGGAAAAGGCAAAGCCATCTTCATTGGAGCCACCAGAGCTTTGCGCAAAGCGGGGCTGGCTCCGGCACGATACAAGCGCTGGGAGCACCGCATCGATGTCAAAGAGGGCAATATTTATCTGCACGGCATGGACTACCGCAACAAAAGCGACATCAAATACCCTTACCGGCAGCGTTATGTCTTAGGTTCCCACAAGGCAATGCTGACCTTTGTGGAGCGCTTCACCGGTGCAGTCTTTGCCGGTACCCCGAATTTCTGCGACGGCGTCCCCAAAATCAAACGCCTTGCCGTTCCGGAAAACTACACCTTCAAGCGTGTTCCTGCCATTGAATACACCATCGGCAGCAGACGGGATCTCAATTACGATGTTGCCAACAACTGCCTCTTTGCCCCCTGGTACGGGAGCTACGGCGGACACAATCACAATGTGGCTTTGAATCCTGCCAAATATCTCAAGGATCATCCTGAATATTATGCTCTCATCAAAGGGAAAAGAAATCCCGGTCCCAGAGTTCAGCTCTGTCTTTCCAACAAAGCTGTGCAGGAGCTGATCTACAAAGAGGTCCTGGATCACCTTGACAGGGGATATGAAATGGTCCAGCTGGCGCAGAGCGACGGATTCCTGCCCTGCGAATGCGAAAATTGCGCCAACCTTTTCGGACTCAAACCGGAGTCTCCCCCTTCAAATCAGGCAGCCTACCGCAATTCATATGTCTGGGGCGAAAAGCTCTGGATCCTCCACCGCAACTTTGCCAGAAGGCTTCTCAAAGACAGACCCGGCAAAAAGGTGTGCATCATCGCCTACGGTCCCACCCGGAAAACGCCCCGTACTTTCAAAGAATTCCCCGAAAATGTGGTCATTGAGCTGGCTCCCTACAGTGAAGAGATCCTGAAATCCTGGGCTCCTTACAAGGTTCCGGGGGGCTTTGTGGTCTATCTTTACAACTGGGGATATTACAACAATGAGGGCTTTATGCCCAAGCGTTCATGGGATTTTTGCCGGAAACAGATGAGATCCCTGCTGAAAAGCAATGTTAAAGGTATCTACTGCTGCGGCTTCGGTGAAGCACACGGGCTGGAGGGCCCCACCTATTACATCTGGCTCAAGCTGACAGAAGACCCAAATCAGGATGTAAAGAAACTTCTCAAGCGTTTCTGTAAAGCCATTTTCCCCAAAGCGGCAAAAGAGATGGAAGAATTCTACACCCTTATCAACTCCCGCCTTGATCTTCACTACACAGTAAAAGAGATCGACTGGAACGATCCGGCGCTCCTCAGCGGCACTGCTCCTGTCAATGACAAACCCGCTTTCGGCACCGCCCGGGTGCGCTGGACAGAAGAGGTGCTGGTAAAATTGGAGTCTCTGCTGAAACAGGCAGAGAAAAAATCCGGAAAAAACTGGCAGCTTTCTCTGGTCCGCTTTGAGCTGGAGTACCTGATGCGTACCGCCCGGGGCGTTCAGGCTTTGAGCAAATTCCGCAAGACCCTTTCTGATGCAGATTACCGGCAGCTTGAGAAGCACCTGATTTCCAGACAGGATCTGATCGATTCTCTTAAATGGAACAAAAACAATCAGGCATTGAAAGACGGATACCCCCTCTTTGCATACGCCAAAAAAGATGCGGCACAGGCTGGGGGACGGATGCGGGGACTTCTCTTTGCCCCCTTCAACTGGGATATGCGCTACCTCAGTTCCAAAGGCGTCAAATGCGCCGGAAGAGTCATCAAAGCCGGGGACATCAAAGGACAGTATCTGATACTTGGCAACTACCTTGTAGACATGCTCCCTGTGCACAAAGAAAAGGCGATCCGTATCTTCTGCCGTTCCGGCAAAGATGCTCTGCATGTGGTTTTCATCAGGAGCAACAGCACATACAAAGAGATGGCAAGAGATCAGATTTCCGTCATACTGGGTCCTGACAGCAAAAACTTGAGCCGTTTCCACGGCAGGTTCCGCAACGGAAACTGCGCCCGCTATGTAAAAAAGATCGACAACATCGCCAATAAGGGCAACGGGGATCTCTATGTCCGCTCCGGCGCTGTCGGCAAAGTGACTGTTCCCGCTCCCGGAGTGAAACTTGCTCCCGGGGAAATTTCTGCGGAAATAACTGTTCCCTACTCAGCTTTCAGCAAGAAACCAGCTCCGGGAGATGTGTGGCTTTTCAACGCCACGGCGGAACACCAGAAACCCGGGGTGAATTTCTACATGGTCTGGGAACACAACTTTGATCAGAACACCTGGCGCAACACCAGAGACCATTCAGGAAAGATCCAATTCTGATCTGTCTCCTTATTTGACAATTTCTTTTATCCCCTGCTTGACAAATCAGGCTGGGGATATTATATTAAGGAAGAAAAGACAGTTGGAGACAGACAAAAACAGGGAGTTTGGATCTTTATGCCGCATTTGAAATTCAGCAAAGATCAGCCTTTGTATATGGAAACCGCCGCCTTGCTGCGTAAAGCGATAAAGTCGGGGGCGCTGCCCGGTAATTCCCGCCTTGATTCAGTCACGGGACTTGCCAGAGAGTTCCATACCAGCCGCAAGGTCATTGAAAATGCTCTGAAACTTCTGAAAGAAGAAGGATTGATCTTCAGCCGTCCCCGCCAGGGACTCTATGTGATCCCCACAGAGAATGACACAGTCCTTGTGGTCACTTCCATGAGTTCGCGGATCCCAGAGACAGCTCAGGGAACCTTGCTGGAGCTCCTCACTAAAACCGATGGCAGAAAATTTGAGTTCATTGAATCGGAACTCCTGCGCCATGCACCGGCAGATCTTTTCAAAAACAGTTTCCGGAAATACAGCTGCGTTCTGCTTTTCAATCAATCCTACTGCGGCAAAGAGCCTGAACTTGAAAGACTCCGCAGTCTCAACATCCCGGTGCTTCTCCCCTTTGCAACCCCGGAAGACGGGGCAGCCACAGGCTTCCACGCCCTTTATTCGGACGCGGTGTGCGGCAGCAAAACACTTCTTCAGCACCTCAAAGATCAGGGCTGCCGCAGGATCGGTTTCATCGGCTGGCATGATGTACACAAACGGCATCTTTTCCGGTTGCCCAAAGAAAAGTATATTGAACTTATGGATGAACTCGGTCTTGAAAAGCCGGAACGGATGTTCGGAACCATCCACCGGGACAACTTCCCCGGTGACAGTTCCCTCAATGAGTTTATGGAAAACTGGCAGCGCTTTGATGCCCTTGTCTGTTACTCCCATTTGTCGGCGCTTCATCTGTACGCCTGGTGCAAATCCCACAATGTGCGTATCCCCGAAGATTTGATGGTCGGCGCCTGCGGGATAAAACTTCATTCAGAACTCCTTGATCCGCCTCTGACAGCCTTTCATGTTGACGGGGAAACACATCATAAGGAGGTGCTGAACTTTCTTCAAGGGAAATTCCCTGTCAATGAAAATGTAAATATGGCAATTTCACCAATTTTAAAAATTCATGCAAGTACAAAAGGAAAACTGCAATGAAAACAACCTCGTATGTTCTGCGGGAACTGAAGGAAAAAGTAGGTGTCCCTCTCGGTACCCTCGGATACCGGGATTTTACCGGCAATCCCGATTGGAAACGCAATCTCATCTCTTTCACCTCCCTTCTCTATGACAAAAACCGCAGCACTCTTTTCTGCGGCATGACCGCCTTTGACTGTGACTTGATGTATGCTTTTGATCCCGCATCTGAAAAGTTTGAAAATCTCGGATATCAGAGTGTTGCAGAGAAATTTGAAATCAAGATCCACCGTTCACTCCACTTGTGCAAAGACGGCAAGATCGTAGGCGCCACTGCCTGTCTGCATCGTGAAGATCAGCGATCCGAAGGTCAGGGGGGAAGGATCTTCATCTACGATCCCGATAAAAAAAGCTACGACTTTCTCCCCATTCCCGTTCCTCAGGATTATATCCAAACCATCACGGTGGATGAGGAACGGCAGCTGATCTACGGGTTCAGTTATCCTGTGTTCTGCTTCTTTGTGGTGGATATGGCATCCCGCAAGGTCAAGCGTGTTCAGTACATGGGGAGCATCCCCCATATCGTTTCTCTTGCTCCCGACGGTAAATATTACGCCACCTGGAACTGCCGCACCCACAATTTGTTCTGTTACGATCCCGATACTGACACAGTCAAATTCTTTGACTATGCCCTGCCCCATACCAAGGAATCCTGCGGACTCATGTACCCCGGAGCCGGTCCCATCGACGGCATGGCGACCGGTGCCGACGGCATGATCTACATCGGTGAAGCCTCAGGACACCTTGACCGCCTTGACCCCAAAACAGGAAAAGTGGAGGATCTGGGCAGAGTTGCAGGCAATGAGACCCGCATCCCCGCCCTTGAAACAGGTGCAGACGGCAGGATCTACGGTATTGCCGGATTCCTTGAGCGCTGCCATCTTTTCGCCTTTGATCCCGCCACCGGAAAAAGTGAAGTTTTCGGACTCATTCAGGACGACCGGGACAACACCCGTCTTTTCATCGGTCACGACATCGCCATGATCGACGATCACACCGTCTTTGTGGGCGAAACCGACACCAGCGACCGCGCCGGAAGATTGTGGAGGTGTGAAATATGAAACCTCTTGTCTGGGCATTCTGGGGGCACGAACCCAAACAGTTCTATCAGCGCCGCCACAGTGACCTCTGGTCACAGCTGGGCAACGGGGAGTGGATCCCCGACTGGTATGACAGGCTTCATACCGAAGAAGCCATCGCCAAAGCCGCCGCCATGGGCGTCAATGAGATCTACACCCACTATTACAAGGGGTTCGGTCTCAAGATGGAACATGACGACATGATGCGTACCGCAGAGGTGGTGCAGATCGCCCACAAATACGGTATCAAAGTCATCGGTTACTGCACCATCGGCACCTACTACTACGAAACACTGGAAGATGAACTCCCCGGAGCCATCGGCTGTGCCGTTCTCGATCAGGATGGAAAAATCGTTCACCCCACCTTTGAAGGAGGCTTTGTCAGCAGAAATTATGCCTGTTACAACGCTTCACTGTACTACGATGAATATTACCCGAAACTGATCGAATTCGGTCTCAAAACGGTCAAACTGGATGGATTCCACTTTGACAACGGCGCCCATCTGGCATGTTACTGCCCCAGATGTGTTGAAGGATTCCGGGAGTACCTGCGCAAAAATATCCCCGATCCCAAAGAGTATGCCCTTCACTCCTTTGACCATGTGGCGCTTCCCGGGGAGTATTCCAGAAATGAGCCTCTGCGGCTCCATTATCTCAAGTACCGCCGTGAACTCTGCGCCCGCCGCCACCGGAAGACATTCCAGATGGTCAAAGCCATCAACCCGGAAGCCATCGTTCTTTATAACTGCGGTATCGGTCGTTTCACGCCCCCCGGTCATGCGGGGTACGATCCGGCATTCACCCCTCCTGAAGCAGATCAGGTTTTCATTGAAACAGGTTCCTTCATCAATTACAAAGATGGGGTTCTCACCACCACAGCCCCCGGATTCAAACTGGGCAAAAGAGTGGGACTTGCGGTTTTGAACACCTCATGGCTTCACAATGAAAAATCCATGCGTATCCCTGAAACGGCTGAAGAGATCACTCTCTTTCAGGCAGAAAGTCTGGTCTTCGGTTCAGATTGCGGAAGCAACTGGCTTGCTCGTCCTCTGAAAAGCGGAAAAGGGGGCATGGTCATGGATACAGAGCCCCATCATTCCCTTTTGACAAAAATCTTCCACTACTACCTTGACCATCCGGAACTCTATGCAGAGACAAGTTCCTGTGCAAAAGTCAAAGTGCTCTATCATCCCGACTCCCGTCTCATGGACCATGAAGTTGCGGGCTCTGTTTTCAAACAGGTCTGTACCGATCTTCTTGTCCGCCATGTTCCCTTTGAAGTGGTCTTCCCCGGAGATGAAATGGCAGCCGATGAAACACTTATCCTGCCCGGTGTGGTCATGCTTTCCCAGGCAGAAGTGGATCATTTCAAATCCCTTCCCTGCCGGGTCATTGCTGTAACTCCGGCAGGTATTTACAACGACCACGGCGCAGAGAGATGCACCCCTGCCATTCCGGAAGGCGACATCAACGAAGTCAAAAGCGGTTTTGAAGTAAGCGCCCCTTGCGTTATGCTTGAAACCGCCCTGACTCCGGCAGGTGAAAAGGTGGTACACCTCATCCACTATGACAACGGTCACGATGCGGAAGATGTCACAGTGACTCTGCCCTTCTGTGCCAAAGCTGTGGAAGCCTTCTCTTATGAAGAGGGCATTCAGGCTGTCATGGTCAGTAAAAACCAAGTCAGGATCAACTCTTTCCGCACATTGTGCACATTGAAATTCAAGGAGTAAAAGTCAAAAATGAATACCGACATCCCCTATTGCAACTCACTTTATGATTACTTTGATCTTCTGAACAACCGTGCTAATGAAGCACGGTGCAAAAAGATCTTTGGAGTTTCTTCTTTTGAAGAAGCTCAAAAACACTGTGCTGAAGTCAAAAAAAAATTGACCTCTCTCATGGGAAAAGACAAGTTCCCCTGTGGGACCACGCCGCCGCAAGTGGTCGCGACCATCAAAAAAAATGGCGTCCTCATTGACAAGGTGCTTCTTGAAGTGCGTCCCGGGATCTTTACAGCGGGACTTTTCCTGCGTAAAGAAGGCGTTTCCTCCCCCATGCCGGGTATTCTTGGCGTTTGCGGACACTCCAACAACGGCAAGGCGTGCGCCTCCTATCAATCCTTTGCTTTCGGATTGGCGTTGAAGGGATTCGGCGTTCTGATCTGCGACCCCTCCGGACAGGGGGAGTGCCACCAGTTCGATCCCCCGCCGGCACCGACCATGGAACACTCCATACTGGGCAAAGCGCTGCGGAGCGCAGGAGTTCTGACGGCATCGCTTTTTATCCATGATGCCCAAAGAGCGCTGGATTATCTTGTTTCCCGCCCTGAGATCGACGGGGAAAAAATCGGCGTCACCGGCTCCTCCGGCGGCGGTCAGATGAGTTTTTTCCTTTTCGCTCTTGATGAAAGGATCAAGTGCGCCGGTGCCTCCTGCCACATGAATAAACTCTACGATGTGTTCCGCAACGAAACAGCCACCGACGCAGAAAGTACTCCCGAAGGGCTTATCGCCGCCGGATGCGACCGTCCGGACTTTGCCATTGCCGGAGCCCCCAAGCCCTTTTTGCTCATGGCGACAGAGCAGGACTTTCTGGACTTGCGCAGCGTAAAAAGCGCTTATGCTGAAACGGCTCATATCTACAAACATCTGGGTGCCGAAAAGAATCTTCACTTCAACATCGCTCCCGGCCCTCACGCCTACTGCAAGGAAAGCCGTGAAGCCATGTATGGATTCTTTACCACCCGATTTATGGGCAAAGAAGACAGAGCAGAACCGGCGTTTGAACTCCTTACAGAAGAAGAAGTTCAGGTCACGCCCACAGGTTTCACCAAAGACCTTCCCGGAGCCCTGACCGAAAATGAAGCTTTGCTCAAAACCCTTCCGTCATCTTACAAAGCCTCTTCCGGAGAGATCACCTCTTTTCTCCGGGAGGCTCTGGCGCTGCCTTCTGAACTTCCCCCTGCCCCGGATTACCGTGTACCCCGGAGCCGCCCCCTGACCGATCACTCCGCTGCCGGGCGCTTCGTGCTGATAACGGAACCCGGAACCACCATCCGCCCGGTACTGCAGACGGAAATACAGCATGACACCCCGCTGCTGCCTCAGGTTGAAAGCGCAACGCTCCACTGTGCCCATCTTTCGGCGCAAGAGGAACTCCGCAGCCGCAGCGGCGAAAAGGATCTCTTTGTCCTTGATGTCCGTGGTGTGGGAGAATCCCGCTCCACAGCAGCCAGAGGGACGCCCGATGATTTCTTTGCCCCCGTCGGCAGAGACAGTTTCGTTGAAGGCACCGCCGAACTCCACGGATGTCCCCTGGCAGGAGGAAAAGTCCGGGATCTGCTGGCAGCCGTCGCTTTGATGAAAGAGAACGGCTGCAAAAACCTGACTCTCTCAGGCAGGGGCATGGGGGGTATCATCGCCGCCTTTGCCGCCGCCGCAGTCAAACTGCCCATCAGTAAACTCATTCTTACAGAGGTCCCCCTCTCATTGAAAGGACTTCTTGAAAAGAGGATCTTCAGAGTTCCCAACTCCTGTTTGCCCAAAGGGATGCTGCAGCACTTCGACTTTCAGGAGCTTTATGCACTTCTCAAGAAAAACTACGACGCAGAGATCAGCTGCTCAGAAGATGTTCCTTCTGACATTTCCTGAGCGGTTTTTTTAACTTGCAGCTTGACAAAACATCATTTTTGTGCTAAATTTTGCAGATGCACAAACATCCACTCCCCCACACAGGCAGTGCGGGGGTGTTTTTTATATTTTTTGCCCCCGGAGAAAGGAATATTTTGAGTTTTATGGATACTGTTCTTGGAATCGTTTCATGGATCAACAGCCACTGTTCTGACTATGTTCTGACTGTACTGCTTTCAGGGGCAGGAATTTTTTTCACCTTCAAGACCCGTTTCGTTCAGGTGCGCTGCTTCAAAGAAGGATTCAAAAATGCCTTTGGCAGCTTTTCTCTTTCAGGAGCCAAAAATCAGAAAGGTTTGAGTTCTTTTCAGGCATTGACAGCCGCTGTGGCGGCTCAGGTGGGGACCGGCAACATCGTGGGCGCCTCAGGCGCTATCCTTGCCGGCGGTCCCGGTGCCATCTTCTGGATGTGGGTCATCGCCTTTTTCGGCATGGCGACCAGTTACGCTGAGGCGGTCCTTGCCCAGAAGACCCGCCAAACCGATGCCAACGGCACACCCCACGGCGGTCCTGTCTACTACATCAAACAGGCGTTCCCAAATTTTTTCGGCTCTTTTCTGGCTGTGTTTTTTGCCATCAGTACAATCATTTCTCTTGGATTCATGGGGTGCATGGTCCAGGCGAATTCCATCGGGGAATCCTGCAGCAACGCCTTCGGCTTGCCTGCCTGGGGAGTGGGTATCTTCATCGCCATCGCCTCATTCCTGATTTTTGCCGGCGGCATCACCCGTCTGGCAAGCGCCACAGAGAAGCTGGTTCCCATCATGGCAGTCCTCTATCTTCTGGGAGGGATCGCCGTTTTGCTCATGCGGATCGAATATCTGCCTGCCACATTTTTTTCCATCTTCAAATACGCCTTTGCCCCTGACGCTCTCATTGGCGGCTCCTTTGGAGCGGCATTGAAGATCGCTGTCTCACAAGGTGTCAAACGGGGATTGTTTTCAAACGAAGCCGGTATGGGATCCACACCTCACGCCCACGCTTCAGCCAAAGTGGACTCCCCCCATCAGCAGGGAACTGTTGCCATGATCGGTGTTTTCATTGATACGGGCGTGGTCCTCACCATGACCGCATTGATCGTTATTTCCACCATCTACTCCGGTTCCGGTCCTCTTGCACATGCCACGGGAGCCACCTACACTGAACTTCTTGCCAGTTCCGGCTTGACCAAAACCAATCTGGTCCAGCACGCCATTGCCTCTGTCAGCACTGCCGCCGTGGGAAATATCTTTGTTGCAGTCAGTTTGCTTTTCTTTGCCTTTTCCACCATTTTAAGCTGGCACTATTTCGGCAAAGTCAATTTCCAATATCTTTTTGGCACCAAATGCTCATTGATCTACTCCATACTGGCAGTGCTGGCGATCTTTTCCGGAACCATGATGAAAAACGATCTGGTCTGGGAGTTGCAGGATATGTTCAATCAGCTCATGGTGCTGCCCAATATCCTTGCTCTCTTTGCACTTTCAGGATTGGTTGCGGCAAGTGCAGTTGCCTCCAAAAAATCTGAAACGGAAAAATCAAAATGAAAAATGATCTGCAAGACAAAGTCCTGCTCCTGACGGGAGGAGGCGGCGGCATTGGCAGAAGCATTGCCCAAAGAGCTGCTGAACTCAAGATGAAGGTCATCCTTTTTGGGGGCAACAACCTTGCCAAACTGGAAGAGACAAAAAAAATCGTTGAAACACACAGCACTTGCGCAGTTTTCCCCGGAAACCTCACCGACTTTGACTTTTTATCTGAAAGCGCCGCTGCAGCTGCTGTTCTCTGGGGCGGTATCGATGTTCTTGTCAACAATGCCGGAAGCGCCTCAAGCACTCCCTTTGCCCATGTCACTTTTGAGGAATTTGACCGCATCATGACAGTCAATGTCAAAGTGCCTTTTTTCCTTACACAGCAGCTCCTGCCATGTTTGAAAAGATCCGCAGTGCCCACTGTCATCAACATCGCCTCGGTGACAGGACACGCAGGCTATGTGGACCAAAGTGTTTACAGTGCCTCCAAACACGCTCTTCTCGGCATGACCAAATCTCTTGCGGCTGAGTACTACAAAGAAGGGATCCGGGTCCACGCCATCTCCCCCGGAGGTGTCTACACCGATATGGTCAAAGTCACCCGTCCCGATCTGACGCCGGAAGGGATGATCATGCCTGAGGATATTGCCGATATCGTGGAGTTTTTCCTTCTCCACCGCAGCAATGCCGTTGTGGATGAGATCCTTGTACACCGGGTGGGGAAAGTCCCCTTTCAAATTTGAGTTCAAGGCTGTTCAAAAAGCATCTGGTTGGCAAGATCAGCGACCTTGAGATCCAGAAACTCCTCTGCCGGAACAAAACGCGCCTTGGAACTCAAATGCCGGACTGGGGCGCCTTCGCATTGGGCGCAGAGCTGTCTTACAGCGTTGCGGACTGTGTCTTCAGCCTGTTCCAGTATGATGCCGCAAAGTTCAAAGGTTTTGGCAGCGGCAAGAGTCCATTCGTTGTAAATGCCGATCACATCGCTTTTGTGGTTGATTTCACGGCAGCGGTCAAGAAAAATACGCATGGAGTATTTCCCGTAAAGTATGACCGCCGGTAACTTTTCCTCTGCCAGAAGTGCCGCCTGTTTCTTTTCGTGGTGGAGTCTGTAATCACCTGCCACGCCCCATTTGGCGCAGCTTTCCAGAAAAATCTGTTTCGTGACCTGATTGTCAAGTTCTTTTCCGGTAAAAAGGCAGAGGGTGATTTTCTTGTGTCCTCTTGCAGCAAGATCACCCACAGCGTCAAAGAGAGCTTCTGAGTAATCGGGTGCTGCGGAAGAAAAGTTCCATGGACTTCTGCCGCACAAAGTAAAAAATGGAAAACTCCTCAGAGCAAGATTTTCCATAAGTTCCCCGGGGAGCTGTTCCGGGGTACATGAGGTGATGATGCCCTCCATGCCTGAAGCAAGAAACGCTTTGATCGCCTCGGCACTTTGTTCTTTATCAAAACGCGCTAAACGCAGAGCGATCTTGTAATCTTTTTTCTCTCCCTCGTCCATAGCTGTTTCAACGGCAGCTGCCAGAAACTGGTCGGTCAGGATATCCACCAGAAAGCCGAAGCTTCGGGTGGAGCCGCGACGGAGCGCCAGCGCCACTTCACTGGGCTGGTATCCGTGGGCGGCGGCGATCTGCCGCACCCGGTCGGCGCGTTCTCTGGCATCGCGCCGCTTGTCTTTGGTAGCTCCGGAAAGAGCTCTTTCCGCTGTTTTTGCGGAAACGCCCGCCAGACGGGCAATTTCTTTTATGGTGATCATGGAGTAAATATAGCACTTTTCTCAAATTTTACAAGCTGTGGAGAAAATTACGGCTTGATATTGTGGGTTTCAGGGGTTATATTATATAACTGTACAACGAAGACAGTTATTTTCAAAACAACCATGGAGCTTGAAAAAATGTTTGTCCCTGAAAAAATCACCGCAGCTGAAGTCAAAGCCAAGGCACGCGAACTGGGTGCCGATCTGGTGGGAATTTCCCCCATGTCCCGTTTTGAAGGGGCTCCCAAGCAGAACGATGCCCGTTACATCTTCCCCGGGGCAAAGTCTATGATCGTTCTGGGATTCCGTATCGCCCGGGGAATTTTCCGGGGCATTGAAGAAGGTACTTTGTTTTCCGCCTATCCCTCCATGGGTTACGCCGGTATGAATCAGGTCTACGGCCCCATGGTGCTGTGGGATCTGACCCGCTATCTGGAAGACAAAGGATATGAAACACTGCCCATCATGAACAGCAACGGCGGCGAAGCCATCAACCCTGTGACCGGAAATTTCCGTGAAGGCTGGAGCCGTCCTGTGGCAGATGGACTGCCCTACCCTGATGTGCTGCTCCACTTCAGATTATGCGCCTACATGGCGGGTCTGGGTGAGATCGGCTGGAGCAAGCTGCTGCTGACTCCTGAATATGGTCCCCGCCAGCGTTTTGTGGTGCTTCTGACTGAAGCTGAACTGGAAGGCGATCCTATTTTTGAGGGCAAGATCTGCGACCGCTGCAAGCTCTGCGCCCACAACTGCACCACCAAGGCTATCAGCAAGACCGAAACGGTCAAGTGCACCGTTGCCGGTCACGAGATCGAATGGGGCAAACTTGAACCCATGCTCTGCGAAAGAGGTATCCACGGCGGATGCGCCGGGGAGCGCAACCCCTTTGAAGGTGACTACCCCCGCAAGTACGGCTACGGACGCGCCATTGAAGGTGCGGCGGGCTGTATGCGTGCCTGTATGATCCACCTTGAGGAAAAAGGTGTCCTCAAGAACAAATTCGGCAGCAAGTTCCGCACCCACAAAGTCTGGGACAACATCGATCACTCAAAACCCTGGGAAATGACTCAGGAGGTCAAAGAGACCTACGCCGATAAGGGGCAGACTGAACCCCACGATGTCTACGAGAAATACCGTGTCATCGACAACTACGGCACCGCCAAGAAAGAGGATGTTGAAAAACAGACTCAAAAGGATGACTCCAAGACCTACAATCCTCTTATCGACTGATATAAAATGGCAGAAACTCTCAAACTTTCTGTCGGCTATCAGCTCCCTGAGCGCTACAGCATCGTGGAGGTGATCGAAACCTACCGCGATGCTGTCAACGAAGTTTATTTTCCCTGGTTCGGGGTCCCCGACGGCAGGGGAGTCTCCATCCGCTACGAAGCGGACCAGTACCTTATGGAAAAGGAACTGCGGGCTCTGCGGGATATGGGGGTAAAGCTCCACTTGCTCCTCAACGCCAACTGTTACGGCAAAGAGGCGCTTTCACAGGATCTTGCCGAAAGTCTGAAGTCCATACTGGGCTATCTTACAGAGAATTTTAATTTAAGCGGCATTACCACCACCTCTCTTTTTGCGGCGCGTTTCTGCAAACAGAATTTTCCTGCGCTGGAAGTCCGTGCATCGGTCAACATGAACATCGCCTCTCCCCGTGCCATGGCGTATGTGGGGGATTACTTTGACGGATTTTATGTCAGCCGTGCTTTGAACAGAGATCTGGAAGCTGTGAAAAAACTCCGTCTCCCCGGCAAAAAGCTCTATCTTCTTGCCAACAGCGGATGTCTTGCCAACTGTCCTGCCCACACCTTCCACGACAATCTGGTTTCCCACGAAGCTGAAATCGACCATGAAAAGAGCTGCTGGAACTTTCAAGGCATCTGCTGGGAGCGTTACGGCAAACGCGCCAACCGCGAAGAGATACTGGCGGACTCCACCTGGATCAGACCCGAAGAGATCGACCGTTATGAAGGCGTGGTCGACGGGATCAAGGTCGCCTCAAGGACCAATCCCAGTTTCGGGACCATTATCAAATCCTACGCCGAGCGTTCCTTTGAGGGGAACATGCTCAGTTTGTGCGAACCGGATTTTTCAAAGCTGATCCGTCTTGACAACAAAAGTTTCCCTGAAAATTGGATGGAATATGCCGCAACTCCCGGCACAAAAGAGTACGAATCAATACTGAAAGCGGTCATGAGATGAAAAAAAGTGAGATATCCTGGAGTTTGATGCACCCGACTCCCCTTAATGTTGACTATATCCGTCAGTTGATCGAAAAATCCAAAGAGTACCGTGTTGACAGCTTTGAAATATGCGGTCAGTGCCATACGCCCTACGGCGGACTTGACGGGGTGATCGACTACAGAGAGTATCCAGCAGCTTTCGCCAACTGGGATCAGGAAAAGGTGGCGGAAACCAAAAGTCTGATGAAAAAGATCATCGAACTTTCCCACGCTGCCGGAAAAGCGGTCTACTACTTTCACCGTGAAGTCATGATCCCCCCGGGGCTTCTTGAAGAGATCCCGGGGCTTCTGGATGAAAACAACGAATTTGATCTGCTGGGGGAAAAATTTGCCGCCTTGATCCGGTACAAGCTGGATAAGGTCTTTTCAGAGATCCCCGGTCTGGACGGGATCGTGCTGACTTTGACAGAAGCGGATTTTTCAGCGATCCACAACTCCAATGCCGACCGTTATCCCCCTGTTGAGGTGGTGCGCTTCATTATCAGCATCTTTGCAAGTGAACTTGAAAAGAGGGGCAAACGCTTCGTCATGCGTTCCTTCGGCTCCATCGCCAAAGATTATGAAGATATCCTTGCAGGAGCCTCTTTGCTGGCAGGGCAGCACAAGTTTGAAATCGAAACCAAGATCACCCCTTATGACTTTGATCCCTTTTTGAGCTGCAATCCCTTCCTGCGCCCCAATCCTGCTTTCACGCTGTCGGCGGAGTGTGAAAGTGTGGGGGAATTCATGGGACAGGGGAACATGCCCTTTGAACATGTGCACAACATCGTCCGTTATGTCCGTGAAGCGCAGCAAGCCGGAGTCGATCGCTTTGTGATCCGTATCGACCGCCGGGGGAACTGCATTTTTGACCTTTACGAATTGAACTACTATGCCTACGCCCGCGCCATTGAAGATGAATCCGTCACAGCGGAAGAGATACGGCAGGAGTGGTACGAAAAACACTATCCGTCTGCCATCCGCAAAGAGCTGATCGAACTTGACCGTCTGGGGTGGGAGATGGTCACAAAGACCTACTTTATTGACAAACAGGTGCTCTTCCACGGCAACTACGCCATGAAATATCTGAAGGCGGCGTTTGTTTTTTCACTTTTCCGTGAAGGCGTCTCTCTTGAAAACGGCAAAGACATCTGGTCGATCCTGACCGACCGCCCTGCCCCGGGGCGTGGATTTGCCCTCAAAGAAAAGGATGAAGCCGTTTTATGTGCCGACAAAGGAGCGGCGCTCTGCCGCTCACTGGGGCTTGCGCCTGACGACTACCGTCTGAGATTGTGGAACAATGCTGTGGTCATCACCCGGTGTGTCCGTGAAATGGTCCGCTGCATCGCCGCTTACTTTGAAGATATGGAAAAGAACTCCCCTGACGGAGGTGCCTTGAAGAAACAAGTCAAGTCAAGTCTTGCTGAGTTCGACCGTCTGGCGGGGCATAAAGTGGAGATCCTCAAGCGCGAAGTCATCAACGGTCTGGAACACCGTCTGCAGGAGTACCGCCGTCCCATTGAAGAGATCTGCATCGAGCCTCTTGCCGCCATCTGTCAGGCGCTTCCTCAAGAGTACGCCGCAGAAACAGCTGCCCGGAACAGGTTCCTGAAAGATCACACCGACGGCATCATCGCCGGGGGACTTTATGACGATCACCGGATCTGGCGGTACATGCACGGCTCTCATTCAGTGATCCAAAATGGTCTTCCCTGCCGCTGGGCGGGAAACCGGGTCTTTCCCAACGGATTCTTTGAAGTCAAACTCAAAAGCGGCAGGGAACTTATTATTTACGGCGATGTGACAGAGACAAAAAAATTTACCGTCACCATCAACGGCAAACCCTGTAAGGCACAGTTTGATGATAACGGCATTTATAAATGCCCCCTTGAAGCAGGGGAAGATAGCGTTACCGTGCGTCTTTCAAAAGAGGGAGCGGTCTACCCCCTCTTTCACGCACTGGTGATAAAGTGATCTCACACCAGATCAAGGATCATGGCAACGCCCTTGTCGATAGAGTCAAGGGAAAGTTGCTCATCCGCAGAGTGGGCTCCTGAGCCGTTGATCCCTGAAACATAGACGGGGACGCCGATCTTGTAGAGGTGCCGGGCGTCTGTTGCGCCGCACATACGGGAGGGAGTCACCTCTTTACCGAAGGCTTTGGAATATGCCGCCAAAATCTTTTTCATCTCTTCACTTTCCACAGGGGAAGTGAAGGGATCGCAACATTCAGATGCTTTGACTTCAAGACCGGTCACACTTCTGACGTGCTCAATAATGGCGTCTTTTTCCTCAAGTTCGACCAAACGGATATTCAATTCTGCCTCAGCCACATCTGGGATGCGGTTGGCGGCGTTCCCGGCGCGGAGTATGGTAGGAGCCATAGAAAGGCGCCAATCATCGGCATTGACGGGATTTTCAAAAGATTCAAAGAGCTTCTGCAATCCGTTGACCAACTTCAGCACGGGGTTGTCAAAGCACCAGGGACGGGAGGCGTGCCCGCCTGAGCCTCTGGCAGTAAGGGTCAGATTGATGATTCCTTTCTGAGCGTAGTAGACGCTGCCGCCTGAATCCATGACCAGTCCCAGTTTCCGGGCGCTGTATCCCTGCTGGACCATGTAAGCTGTGGTTTTGCCGCCGATCTCTTCGTCACCGGTAAAGATACATCCGATGGCGGCGCCTTCGGGAGCACTGCACATGGCTTTCATACAGGCGATGGCGTTGCCCATGCAGTCGCTGGAGCCTCTGCCGTAAAGGATGCCTTCTGAGATATAGGGTTCATACTGGCTTTCGACTTCGGCGGGGACCACATCCAGATGGGCGCAGAGAAGAAGATCCTGCACTTTACCGGGGGTGGTGGCGGCGAAAAGCACCTCTCTTTCCCCGTCTTTTTCCATAGTACAGTAAAGTCCCTTTTCAGTCAGGAACTCCTGAACACGGCGCTGTACGCGGTTGACAGCCTCGATATCCCGGCTTACAGGTCTCATGCGGATCATTTCACAAAGCAGATCCACAAAGCAATCGTCATACATCATAAACTATCCTTTCAGTTGTAAAAATGGCGTAACAGGTTAATATACCATCTGCTTGAAAGTATTTCAAGAAAAAATTCAAAAAGCAACTTTGATTTGAGAAAAAAAGGGACTCAAAATGCTTTTTCACATTCTGAGTCCCGTGTTGTTGGCTTTTATCAGGCAAGGAGAGCTTTTTCCTCAAAGACCTTGCGGGTGGATTCGCTGTCAAAGGCACCATCCACCCCCAGCTGGGCGGTGGAACCGAATTTCAGCGTCACGCTGGTACATCCTGTGACGGTGACGGAGTTGATACCGTCAGAGTAGGTCAATGTATCAGCGTCCCAGTTCTCTTCGGAGCCTTCGGCGAACCACAAAGTGACGCTGCCGTCGGAAAGCTGTTCAACGGAGTCAATCCCGAAAGCGCCGCAGAAGGTGAAGATATCATCTCCTCCGCCGCCGTGCATGGTGTCGCTGCCGCTGCCGCCTGCCAGAATATCATTGCCGGAAGCACCCACAAGACGGTCGTTCCCGGCATCGCCGAAGAGGATATTCTTTTCGGCGCCGCCCCAGATGGTATCGTTTCCGTCGCCGCCGCTGATTTGAATGGCGCTGCCGGAGTAGTCGTAGCGCTGAGTAGTCATATCGACGATATCATCCCCGGCACCGGCACGGATCTCATCGATCTGAGCAAAGCGAGCCTGTTCACCGAGAGCGGTATAGATATCATCCACAAAAAGGGCATCGCCGTTGGCATCGTCGGTCATGACCAGAATATTGGCATCGCTTGACCCTTCAAAGATATCTGCCAGTTTATTTTTGCCAAAGAGAGAAACCTGTTCGTTTGTACCGCTCCATCCGTCAAGAGTACCCAAATGCTGTGCGGCGTAGCCCACACTCCATTTGCCGTTGGCGTTGGCAAAGAAAAGGTCCGTATTGCCGTTGGCAACGGCTTGGAAGAAGTGGCTTTCCGCCGGAGCTCCGGCAGTAATGGCAGCTCCATTTTTCCAATCCTCGCCGCTTGCATGTGCAACGCGCCAGTCATAGGATCCATTGGCAAGTCCGTAAGTATCGACTCCTGTTCCGGAAGCCTTGACAGAAAAGGCACTCAAGAATCCATCGGTGCTGTATTCAAGGATATACTCTTCATTTGCCGCACCGCCCCAGAAAACACCATTTGCACTTCCTGAAAGTTGTTTGACAGCAACGGAAACTTCAAAGGAATAACTTTGTGACCATGCAGAAACATTTCCGGCAGTATCGATGCTGCGAACCTGGAAATACCACACGCCCTCTTCAAGTCCTTTCACTTCAGCAATGCTTGATCCAACCTTTGTACAATCTCCTCTCAGTACGGGAGAAGAACCGTAGCGGTACTCATAACCGGCGATACCTCTATTATCGTCAGCATCGTTCCAATCGACAGTGAGGACACCGTCGGCAAAAGAGAACTTCATTTCGCCGGGGGCATCAGGAGCGACCTTGTCGATGTTATCAACAGTAAACTCAACGACATCTGAGACTTCCCCTTTAATATTGATTTCCCGGAAATAGATGGTGGCATTGCCATTGAAAGTAATGGGGGAAAGATACCTTACCCACCGGACTTTGTCAAGGGAATACTGTTTTGACACAGCGTTGCCGGTAAACTTTACAGAAACAGTCACATTATCATTGGTGATTTCTGTAATTTCAGGAGTGATGACCGGATTGATTTCAGCTTTGGGATCAATGTTGTCAAAGGTGATGGAATTGGTTCCGGTATTTCCGTCGGCATCGGTTGCCTTAAAGTACCAGGTTCCATTCTCTGTAATATCGATCACACCGGAGTACACCTCCCAAGTGCTGTTGTCTTTACTGTACATGATGGTACTGCCATCATCGACAGAGGCAACCAGGCAGGCATATCTGACGGGCTCGTCGTTGCACCCGTCAAGAGTAATGACAGGCGCAGTGGTATCAAATTTGTTCCCGAAGACCTGTGACCACTCTGACTTATTGCCGACGGCATCCACACTGCGGATCTGGAAATACCATAAGCCGTCTGCCAGGTCTGAAAACACCATGCTGCTGTCGGTAACAAATTCGCCTTCGCCGCTCAAGCTGGAGCTCGTTCCGTAGCGGATCTCATATCCTTTGATCCCGGCAACGCCCACATCGGCAACATCACTCCAATCGACGGTCAGCACCTTGTTGGAAATGCTGAACTGCACATTGTTTACAGTTTCCGGTGCGCTCTTGTCGATATTGGCAACAGTATATGTTTTTTCAATAACGTTGCCATCACTATCTGTCTCTCTGAAATAGACTGTGCAATTTTCTGAAATAACCAGCTCTTTTGCGCAAGTATTCCAGTTGACATTGTCGAAAGAGTACTCTTTAACGGCAGCCTTGGGTGTAAAGTGGATCGTCAGAGTCACATCTTCAGCGGTCAGTTCTGTCGTGCTGGGAATAATGACGGGCTCAACTTGAACGATGTTGCTGACAGCAACATTTGTCTGAGCGACATTACCGGCGGCATCTGTGGCTTTGAAATAAACTGTTGCGTTGAAAAGCAGTTTTACAGCTTCTGTATAGTTATGCCAGTTGACATTGTCAAAACTGTATGTGATGGAGCTGTCATCATCAACAGTTGCCGTAAGTGTTGCCTGAGTGGCAGCTGCGTTGAGTTCGCTGTTGACAGTAATAACGGGAACCACCTTGTCGATATTGGAAACTTCGTATGTGACGACATCAGAGTAGGTCCCTTTAGTACTCTGCCCGCGGAATTCATACACAGCGTTGGCAGAAACAGTAATAGGAGTGGTATATTCAGTCCATGTCCCGGTGGGACCGACACGATACTCGATCCTGACACTGTCTGCGCCGCCTTTGACCGTCAAAGTCACATCTTTGTTGGTAGGATCTGCGGTATTGGCTGTGACAGTGGGGAGCAGATCCAGTTCCCGGTCTATGACCAGGTTCAATTTTCCCTCGGACACATTGAGAGAGTAACTGTATTTGCCGACAGTGACAGGAGCTTTGCCCACGGTAAGAGAAATCAAATCCTCAGTGTCACTGGTGACAGTGATGGTTTTGTTGAAATTCGTGACACCGGCGCCGAAGAGCACATAGGTACCGGCATCCTGAGAATCGGAGACCGTAATGGTAAAATCGACATTGTCAAACTGGGAGACATAGGTATTGATAAAGGCTCCGTCATATTCGCTGCGTCCGCTGAAATTGAAATTGAGATCCGCATTTTCCAAAAACATCTCGCCTTCAATATTCATCTGACCGCCCAGGTCAAGAGTGCCGCTGATGGTTGCACCTGAGGAAACGAACAACTTACCGTTTTTCTCAATAGTTGCGTCAACGATGGTACCTTGTTCAGTGACATACAAATAGGCTTCGGCTTGAACAGTGATGGTATTCAATGTACCGACAGAAAGATAGAGTTCACTGTGGGTATTCATATCACCCTTGAGGGTGACAGAGTTTGCCGTTGCGCCGGAGTGCATATACAATGAACCGGCAGGAGCAATGGTCACATTGGTGGCTTCGCCGCCGTACATATACATCTTGCCGCCGCCGCTGACAACCACATTGACTGCAGAGCCGCCGGAGGATATGTACATGCCGCTTGCGCCGTTAAGAATGTTCACTACATTGACCTGACCGCCGGAACAGACATGGAGATACCCCTCAACTGTTACACGGTTGGCACTTCCCCCGTTATAAACATACATGACGCCTCTGGTTTCATCGTGCGCCCCATACTCGGCCCAAGAGCTTATATAGTATCCTCTCTTAATGACAGTATCGTTGGCAATACCGCCCGAAAAAACCTTCATGACACCATCAATATAATCATATGGATAGTAGTTCCTGGATCCTCCCTCCAGGGTCGTAAAGTTCGCAACACCGCCTGCCATGACATACATACTTCCACCGTTTTTGACGACTTTGTCTACAACCATACCGTGACTGGAGACCAATTTGTCGTCTGAAGCGATATATACGCCCGTGTATGTGCTGCCGAATGTCACAGATGCGCCGTCTGCCGCAGAAACTTCGCCGACGCCGGGAGTCCACATGATATTGGTTGCGGTACCGCCTGAAGAAATGTAGAGATGCCCTGCAGAGTTGACTGTGGCGCTGTTGACGACACCGCCTGAGGAAATGTACGCATTGGCATTATTATTGACCGTGAGCACAGCAGCTGAAGCCCCTGCCGAAATGTGCATATTGCCGCCGCTGTTGACTGTGGTATTACTGGCACTACCGCCAGCGTAAAGGAAAGTATTCTGACCGTTGACAACAGTATGATTATTGAGAGCACCACTTTCAAAGACATAGGTATAGCCATTGCCCTGATAGAGACCTGAGTACTTGCTCACAAAGGTAACTTGTGCCCCGTCAGCATAATTGACATGTCCTTTGCCGGGAGTCCAGTAAACGTTAGTTGCAGTTCCTCCGGCAGAGACAAAGAAATTACCGGCATTGACCACAACGGAATCGACAGAACCGTTGACCATATCCACAGTACCGCCATTCAAACTGACACTGTTGGCAACGCCGCCGCTGATACGCACAGAACCACCGTTGGAAACATTGATTTCGTTGGCGGTACCGCCGTTATTGAGATACAAATAACCGGAGCTGGCAACCGTAGTACTGTTGGCAACACCACCACTGTGGATGTAAACATCACCACCGTAAGAGTGATAATAATTGCTGCCATCGCCTCCATTGAAACTTCCGCTACGACCGCTTATCACGGTGTTATTAACGACACCCCCATCCCAAACCTCCAAAACACCTTTTGCGTTCCAGGTCCCATACACAACAGTGTTATCAGCCACACCGCCATTGGAAACATGCATTCGCCCGGAGCTGAAAATAAAAGTCTGTGAAGCAGAACCAGCATTTGAAACAGTGACGACACCACCCTTATGGATGTAAGTATCAGAGGCAGCACCGCCATTGGAAACATGGAAAAGACCGCCTTCTTTAACGACATTGTGCAAGCCGACACCGCCATTGGAAACATTCAGCACACCGCCCTGGTTGACAGTCGTTTTATAAGCGTAGCCTCCTTCAGAAATGTGCATGGAGCCCGCCAAAGTGGTGATGAGGGCGGAACCGCCGGAAGAAACATGCATAGAGCCGCTGCCCTGAACAGTTGTACTGTTGGCAACACCGCCATTCATAAGCTGAAGCAGCCCCAATTCAGCGACTTTGGTCAAATTGGCATTACCGCCTGAGGAGACCGTCAGTATGTCACTTGCAGAAACAGTCAGATTGGCAGAAGCGACACCTGAAGAAATGATGGTTTCAGCGGCATAAGCGGCGATCCCTTCGCCGCCGTGATCAAGAGTCCCCAAAAGGTGATCTGCTTCATGGCTGATGGTGGCAACGATCTCAGAGTCAGCAGCAGTTGAATCCAGCATAACAAAGGCATTATCGCTCTTATCATTATTGCCTTTATCAATGGTTTCGGCAATGCCATTGAAGGAGCCGTATTCATTGAAAGAGGCGGTTTTGCCGATGTAAATGGTTGAATACTCAGTATTTTCAGGGAGTTGAGTCACAAAAACCACA
Source organism: Victivallaceae bacterium (assembly GCA_045596885.1). Classification (GTDB taxonomy): domain Bacteria; phylum Verrucomicrobiota; class Lentisphaeria; order Victivallales; family Victivallaceae; genus UBA1784. Next base: position 460 of record JAZODE010000019.1, on the reverse strand, counting down.
CCGGAGTCCGCATATTTTGCATTAAGTTCAGAGACGATGGAAGCAATACGCTCCTCAGTCAGGCATGACTCCTGCACCACCACATTATCAATACTCAGGATCTCCCCGTCATAGGTGGTCACTTCACCGTCAAAGTCAAGATAAATGATCTGCTGTACAGCTATCTGCGGGATATATTGGATCCCGTTATCCAATGTTGAGTATTCATCCATGATCGTGCGCTCTCCCTGAATTTCAATTAAAATTTAAAAATAAAAACGCTGCGGCGCCTCCCCGGGCAGGGGAAGTCCGCAGCGGTAAAAACGCTTACAGAGTGATTGAAGCAAGCCTTTATTATAAATAAAGGCTTGCTTGCTTGCTTGCTTGCTTGCTTGCTTGCTTGCTTGCTTGCTTGCTTGCTTGCTTGCTTGCTTGCTTGCTTGCTTGCTTGCTTGCTTGCTTGCTTGCTTGCTTGCTTGCT
>JAZODE010000018.1:0-11593 GCA_045596885.1 Victivallaceae bacterium | reverse complement strand
GTTCACGTCACAGCCATAGACTTTTGCTCCCTCACGGCAGGGATCAATGATCCGGGTATTGATGACTGAAGCCAGATACTCCTGCGCCCGGTTGCCTCCTGAGAGTTTGTCGCAACTGGCAAGATAGCAGAATTTCACCATACTGCCGTAATTGGTGAGTTCTTCCACGACTGCAGGGATGTTCTGCTTTGCCCGGTCGAAGTGGGGCTTGGCTCTGGCATCGAGTTCAGCAATGTCAGGTTTCCGGGGGGCTGTCACCGCCTCGGAAAGTTTTTCTTTGTGCAGCATCCAATAGCCGCCGCCCCCCAGAACAAGGGCAAAAAGAAGTCCGGCGAAGAAATATCCTCCACCGGACTTGGTCTGGTAAGTTTGCATAATACCTCCATTAGATTGATGTTTTTCAGAACGGGACTATCCCGTCCGGGGTATTATGCCTGTAAAATAGGCTGAATTAAGTTCAAATTACGGCAAAATTACGGCACGATGCCATAAAGGAGAGATTTTTGTGGAATAAAATGTATAGAGAAATAAGATTATAACTGTGGCTGTTCAGGAGCAATGCCGGAATCGTGCCGTAAAAATGCCGTAATTTCAAGTGCGATGAGCGTGTTTTTGCAGTATTTTGCAGCATATAACAAAAAACCTGCAAAAGTCATAAACTCTTGCAGATCAATGTTTAATTTGGTACACCCGGCGGGATTCGAACCCACGACCTTCTACTCCGGAGGCAGACGCTCTATCCAGCTGAGCTACGGGTGCAACCATAGTAATGCTGTTAATATATCCCGCTTTGGAGCGTTTTTCAAGTAAAAAAGAACAATTTGTTTGAAAAATTTGCTTTTTTGGTGTATATTTACTCAGTATGAGACTATGAGGAGCTCGGAATTATGGAACTTGACAGGATCTGGTGGGGATTGGGACTTGCCACAATTGCCGGATTGGCTACCGGCGCAGGCAGCTTGATCGCTCTTTTTGCTAAACATGCCAATAAGAAATTTCTTTCATGCGCACTGGGACTTTCAGCAGGCGTCATGGTCTATATTTCTCTCTTTGAAATGTTGGGCGAAGCTCATTCCGCTTTGGCAAAAATTTGGGGCGAACGATTGGGAAGTCTCGGCGGTACAGGCGCCTTTTTCGCCGGTATGCTTATCGCTATGCTCATCGACCGCCTTATACCCGAAGCCGAAAACCCCCACGAAGTTCAGGATGTGGATGATGAAGTTGAATCCACCCCCGGAACACCTTCAAAAAAACAACTGCTCCGGGGAGGACTCCTCTTTGCTATCGCTGTGACGATCCACAACTTCCCCGAAGGTATGGCTGCCTTTATTTCCGCTCAGGGCTCCACTGCGGCAGGACTTTCCATCGCCGCCGCCATCGCCATCCACAATATCCCCGAAGGGATCACCGTTTCAGTGCCCATATACAACGCTACCGGCAGCCGCACCAAGGCTTTTGTCTACTCCTTTTTGAGCGGTCTTGCCGAACCCCTGGGGGCGCTGGTCGCTCTGGGATTGATGCAATTCTTCCTTTCTCCATTGCTGCTGCCTCTGATTTTTGCCGCCGTCGCAGGGATCATGGTCTTTCTCGCTTTTGATGAACTGCTGCCGCTGGCAGAAAAATACGGTGAACATCACTGGGCGATCGGAGGCGTTATCAGCGGTATGCTGATCATGGCTCTGACTCTGGCTTTGTGAATCTTTAATAAGGAGTATTCTATTATGGCTGATGAAAATTTACCGGCAATCGAAATCGTCGTTGACCGTCCTTCTCATGTCTACCGGACAGGGGAAAAAGCGAAATTCACCGTTACGACCCCCGAAAACGGTACAGAGGTGGAAGTGGTCTTTTCCATGGACGGCGAAGCAGAGATCCAACGCTGCAAGGTCCTTACTCCCTGTACTTTGAAGCAAACACTTTTATCCCCCGGTTTTCTGCAGTGCAAAGCCACAGCTCAAGGCATGTCCGAAGCTGTCGCCGGAGTCGCTTACGATCCGGGCGATATCCGCCCCTTCCTGCCGGAACCGGCTGATTTCCGTGAATTCTGGCAAAATGCACTGGTGAATCAGGAAAAGATCCCTGCCGAATTCAAACAGGAGGAACTGACCGCTTTATCCGATGAAACTTTTCAGGTCTTCATGCTGGAGTGCAATACCGTCAACGACTGCAAATGTTATGCCTATTTGCGGCTCCCCCGTTCCGGCGCTCCCATGCCGCTTATGGTCTATTACGAAGGCGCCGGATTGGGCATGTGTCAGGAGCACTTTGCGCTCCACTGTCAGACTTGCGACAAGTATCTCCCCAAGAGGATCGCTCAGCTGAGTATCTTCACCCATCCCTACCGTCCCCCCGTTACCCGGGCAGAACATGAGGTGAAACACAAGGAATTTATCGACTCCCTCGGCGGTTCCTATTGGGATATCGGTCTTGATAAAGGACCGGAATACACCTTCTTCTACCGGGGCATTCTCGGCGCTGTGCGCATGATCGCTCATGTGACCGCCATGCCTGAGATCAACAAGGAGCGTATCTCCTATCTGGGCGCCAGTCAGGGGGGCGGTTTCGGCGTCTTTCTCACGGCGCTCTGTCCCCAGATCAGAAGCGCCTTCTGCGGCGTGCCCGCCTTCTGCGACTGCGGCGGATTTCTGGCTGGACGCCATCCAACCACCTCAAAAGATCTTGTTTTCCGCAAATACTATGATGTCATGCGTTACTTTGATCCTGCCAACTTTGCTTCCATGATCAAAGTTCCCGTGTATATGAGCTGCGGATTCATTGACACCACCTGCCAGCCGTCGGCGATCTACGCCGCCTACAATGAATTGCAGGGCAATAAGCTGATGTTCCACAAAACTCTTCACGGACACGGCGGCGGACCTGAGGAATATATTCCTCTTTCATGGTTCTGGACCGCCTGCCATCTGGGGTTGTGTGGTGAATAATTTTTCAAACCGAGGTAATTTCAAAAGTCATTCAAAAAATGGCAAAGATGTCATTCGCAAAGAGCTGTAAAGGGTAGTTTGAACCTGCTACCTGCAAGGTAACAGGCGAAAACGCTCCCTTTATCAGATCGAAGCGAGGACGCTTTGACAATTTTGAGGAGTTTTGAAATTGCCTCAACCTAAAAGGTAATATAAAAAATGAATCTTCCAAACTGTTTTGATCCCGCACTGATCACCGTCGATCTTCAGGAGCGTCTGGTGCCGTCGGTGTACAATCCTGATGAAGTCGTCAGCAGAGCCACGGTTCTGCTCAAAGGTGCCGCCGAACTGGGAGTTCCTGTCATTGCCACTGAACAGTATCCCAAAGGACTGGGCAATACGATCCCCGCCATTGCAGAGCTTTTTGTTCCCGAAAAAACGGCGGTCGTTGCCAAAACCTCTTTTTCGGTTTTCGGTGAAGAAAAGTTCCGTGAAGAGCTTGCCAAAGTGAATCCTCATACTCTGATCTTCTGCGGTATCGAGACCCATGTCTGCGTGCTGCACAGCGTTTTCAACGCCCTTGAAGCAGGGTATCCTGTAATTATCGCCGCCGATGCGGTCAGTTCACGCAAGGAGTCTGAAAAGCTTCTTGCCCTTGAAACTGCCCGTCAGGCGGGCGCCTGGCTTCTCAGCACGGAATCCATTCTTTTCATGCTGCTGAAAAACAGTTTGCATCCTTCTTTCAAGGCAGTGTCAAAGCTCATCAAGTAAGGATCCGGCTCTTTTGACAGCACCTGCTCCGGGGAGTTTTCTCCGGAGTTTTTTTTGTCCCTGGAGGAGACCTTGAAGAAAATGCTCAAAGGAGATTTTACAGTATTCTTCTTTTGACACTTGAAAAATTTACAGAACACTGTATGTTGAATTACGGGTAGTCCAAGAGAGGAGGACAATTTTATGAACGGACATATCAACGGTTGGGCGGTCATTTCCAGACATCTGCTCCTGAGAGACAAGAATCAGAGCGATCTGGCAAGACTGCTGCATATATCGCCAGCGGCGATCACTCAGATCAAAAATGGGCAGTTCCGGCTCAATCCGAAACAGCTGCACGCCATTCCGGGGTATCTGGAGTTCAGCCCCGCTGCCTGCGATGAATTTTTTTCCGAGGTGTTCAATGCCCGTATGCAATTTTGCCACGGGGAACAGCTTCAGGGGACCGAAAATCTCAACTGCAGTGTCAAGGTGGAACGCAGGAATTGTTCACGCAAGATCCCCCTTGCCCCTATCAGCGCCTTGAAGAACTTTGTTCCTGCTCTGGAATCCATCGGGGACTACATGCGGCGCACGACTGTTGAACGCCACGCCTGTTCCTGCCGTTCAGGCAGTGTGGCTTTGAAAGTGGGGAGCGAAATTACCGGAACTCCGGATCCGGCATTGCTGATCGTCAACGGCGAAACTTATCCGGTTCCCGGTGAGCCGGCGCTGGCGGCGTGGAATGATGGGACTTTTTCCGTGGGGACCTTCAACTCTGACAGCAGAGAACGCAAGGTCATGCCTTTCGGCAACTCCGGCAAAAAAGAAAAGAAGGCGGACACGTTGCGATGGATCTATCCCGTAGTCCGGCAGGAAAACATTAACAATTAACAAGAAGGAGGGCCGGCCTTCCAAAAGGATCCCTGCAGGAAACTGCGGGGATTTTTTTATGGTTCAACGGAACTTATGAGACCTTTGAGATAAAAGGTTTCAGGCACCGAGAGCAATGTGGGGTGATCCGGGGATTGCTCCAAATGACCGATGATCTTTGCTTCAACGCCTGCTTCAAGAGCTGCGGAGGCGGTGATCTTCTGGAAAAGATCCGCCGTCATAAGCCCGGAACAGGAAAAGTTGAAGAGGGTACCGCCCGGTTTCAGGAGCTTGAACCCGTGGCGTGCCAGATCCTGATAGGCACGGGCGCCGGACATAAGAGCCCGCTGGGAGTCCACCAGCTTCGGGGGATCGAGGATCACAATGTCGAATTTACGCTTTTCTTTATCCAGTTCCCGCAGCAATGTAAAAACATCTCCGCAGCGGTTTTCCCATGAATCCTGTGCAAAACCGTTGAGTTCCATATTCCGCTCCAGCTGTTTGAGGGCAGGGGCGGAGGAATCCATGTTGAGGACTCCGGAGGCGCCTGACTTCAAAGCGGCAACGGCAAAGGCTCCCGTGTAGCTGAAACAGTTGAGGATCTCTGCTCCGGCGCTGAAACGGCGCAAAGCCGTGCGGGCGGTACGCAAGTCAAAGTAAAAGCCGGTTTTCTGCCCCTTTCTGCCGTCAACGGCAAAGAGCATATCCTCTTCCCGGACAATGATTTCTTCCGGCAGTTCCGCTCCTCTGACCACTCCGGCACGAGGGGGGAGCTTTTCTTTGCGGCGGACCGATACATCGGAACGCTCATGGATTCCCCGGGGACGGCATATATCCCAGAGGGCGTTGACGATGTACTCCCGGTTGAATTCAGCTCCGGCAGTCAATATCTGGAGTATAAGGAACTCTCCGAAACGGTCAACGATGACTCCGGGCAGGCGGTCAGCTTCAGAAAAGATGAGGCGGCATCCGGATTCAGGGGAACAAAAGCCCAGTTTTTCACGCAGTGCAAGGGCGCTTGAGACGCGTTTGTTGAAAAAGTTCTGGTCGATCTTTTCATGTTCCTCAAAAGACCACACTTTTCCGGTGATCTGTGAGGCGGGGGAATACCCCGCCCAGGCAAGGAATTTTCCATCATGGGCAGTGACCATCACAGTCTCGCCCGGCAGGGGAGCACCTTCAATGCGTTCCACAGCCCCGGAAAAGATCCAGGGATGACGGCGGAGCAGGGATTTTTCTCTTCCCCGGTTCAGGATGATTTTTTTCATCATTTCAAAGTCTTGATTTCATCAATAAAAGCGTCAACGTCTTCAAATTTCCGGTAAACTGAGGCGAAACGGACATAAGCCACCTGATCCAGTTCCCGGAGCAGAGCCATGACTCTTTTGCCTATTTCTGCACTTGTGACCTCTTTTTCAAAGTCTCTTAAAAGTGAATTTGTGACTTTACGGACCAACTCCTCGATCTGATCCTGAGAGAGGCGGCGGTAACAGGCGTGGGCAAGCCCGGCACGGAGTTTGACGGGGTTGAACTCTTCTCTGCCGCCCGTCCGTTTGATGACTGTCAGCTCGTCAGGGACAATGGATTCGATGGTGGTGAATCTGCCGCCGCACTCCTGACATTCACGTCTCCGGCGAACCACCGGTTCCTCTTTGCTGCCGCGGGAATCAACGACTTTGTCGTTATCGGCACCGCATCTGGGACAACGCATAAATTTCTCTCAATCCTGTTCCAAAAGCATATACCCCACTTCGGAAAGAGGACGGATCACGACCCCTGAACAGTTCATGTTCCGACTGGAGTTTATAAAATATCCCAGTGATTTGACCAGATCGTTCCAATCCCGGCGGCGGAGTGCCCCGGAACGGACCGATGTGTGGTCAGCCACCGGAATGACTGCCAGCATATCTTTGCCTTCTTTCATGAACGCCGCCCCCTTCAGCAGCATGGAAGGCACATTGCCCGAACACTGGAGCATGACTTTGCCGACATGGGCAAAATCTTTGACACTGCCCTGTGAGATCTTGCCTTCTTTTTTCCAGAGAGGGTAAAAATCGGGCAGCTCAACAGAAAGAGGGAGTGTTCCCAGCTTTTTCTTCATCTGCTGCAGCTGCTTGATGGAAAGTTCAACAAGTTTGTCATTGTCAAGGCCTTTCCCGAAGGTATAGTCGCTCCAGATGTAGTGGAGTCCCGGAATCTCTGCGGCGCCGTTGGCGTAGGTGAAAAGATGGGGTTCAAAGCGGACAGTGACTCCGGCAAGTTTGGCATTTTCGGGCAGATCTTCGTTGAATTCGATGATATCTTCTGCCAGATCCGGCAGCTGTCGGAACTGGGGCAGAAAGAAACGGACCAGCGCATTGCCCCGGTAACGCCTTTTAAAATCACCCTGCCTGACTGCCAGCTCCACAGGGATCCCTGCTGAGGCAGCAGAAACAACGAGGCGTTCAAGATCTTCTGAGAGTTCTGTTTCAGAGGAAATGTAGCAGTAGATACGGTTGAAACCCAGTTTTTTGATCAAAGCCATGATTTCGCTGTCTGCTGCCAGATGGTTGCGGTAGGCGTTCAGAGAAACTCCGGCACCCCGGACTTTCAAAGGGGAGATGACCTTTTTCAGTGCAGCAGCGCGGCGTTCGATGACTGTTTTGTGCGCAGGATCGACAGGGAGCATGGCACGCTCATCCGGACGGACTGGCGTGGAATTGCATCCGGTGACAGCTCCGGCACAGAAAAATGCACAAAGAGCACAAATTGTTGCAGAGTATTGTTTTTTCATAATTGTATAATATACCACACATAGGTTGTTTTTTCAAGCATCAAGTTCGTTTGAGTTGTCACAAATCATCATGAAATATGTCGATCATGCACCATCCCAGAATAAAATCGGCTATCTCGCCCGGATTGATCCCTATGCGAAATCCGGCTCCGAAAGCGCAAACAATGTGTATGTCAGAGTAAATGCTCCAACTGATCCGCCCGTAATTTTCCAACTTCCGGGGACCGCCGTATTCAGCGCCTTCCCAGTTGATATTCAACCCCTTCAGGAACTCCCGGCGGGAAATACGTTGTTTTTCCGGTGTATTCATGCAGTATTCAATCCATGCTCTCTCCTTGGCAAATTTGCTTTTCTGTGAACATCTGTTGCAGAAGAACTTGGATACCCCTGCCGGATCGCGCAGAAAAAAGGGAAACAATAGGGAGCCGCCGCAATAAGCCTTCCCACGCCGGGCGGCGTTTTCGTTGGGATAAAATATTTCCGCACTGAAACTGGGCAGCGGTACACCGATGTTTCCTTCGGAAATGTGGAAATTGCTGCTGTGGGAGGCGCTTTTGATCACTTCGCCGCCCATGATCCCCAGAAAAGGGGCATAGTTGTAAAAATCTGCCTGAATCCCGAACAGAAAAAGCTTTACGCCGAAACCGCTGCCTACGGTCAGGGTGATCGTATCTCCGGCATCGTCCAGGCGGTTTTTCCAGTAATCACTTCCTGCAGAACAACCGGCAAACAGGAAAAAGAGAACAAAAACTCCAGGGATAAAAAATTTACCTGCCATAACTGCTGAAGACTCCTTAAAATCAAGCACTGCGATGTGTTAATATAGCGCCTGCACAAAGATTTTTCAAGAGCGGAAAGGGAAACTCTCTTTTACTTGCAAAATAGTGCTTGCAGGTGTATATTGTATAAATGGACTTTTAATAGAGATAATTTCAACTTCAAAAAGGGTTAGAATCATGTCGGCACAGATCATAGACGGCAAAGCAGTGGCAGCTCAGGTGACTGCCGGAGTCAAAGCACGGGTCGAAGCATTGAAAGCAAAAGGTATCACTGTCGGTCTGGCGGTGATTCTTGCCGGGGAAGATCCGGCTTCACAGGTTTATGTGCGCAATAAGATCAAAAAATGCGCTGAATTGGGCATCGATTCCCGCAGGATCGATTTGCCTGCTGACGTGACCATGGAAACCATGCTTGCCACTATTGATGAGCTCAACCATGATCCTGCCATCCACGGTATCCTCGTTCAGTTCCCCCCTCCGAAACAGCTGGCTCAGGAGCAGATCATCGACGCTATTTCCCCCGATAAAGATGTGGACTGCTTCTGCGACCGCAATGTGGGCAGGATCCTTGAGGGGCGTATCGACGGATTTCTTCCCTGCACCCCCGCAGGTGTCATGGAGCTGCTCAAAGCCGCCGGGATCGACCCCTCAGGCAAACACGCCGTGGTGGTGGGACGCTCCAATATCGTGGGAAAACCCCTTGCCGCTTTGCTGATGCAGAAGAATAAAGGCGCCAACGCCACTGTCACCGTGGTCCACTCCGGGACTCCCGATCTGGCACGCTTCACCCGTGACGCCGATATCCTCATTGCCGCCATCGGCAAACCCTGTTTCATCACAGGCGACATGATCAAACCCGGTGCCGCAGTCATTGACGTGGGTATCAACCGCATCACCGGCAGCGACGGCAAGAGCAAACTGGCGGGGGATGTGGATTTTGACTCCGCTGTTGAGGTGGCGGGCGCTATCACTCCTGTTCCCGGCGGTGTCGGTCCCATGACTATCGCCATGCTTATGGATAACGCTGTCCGTGCAGCAGAAAAGGCTTCTGCCAATGCTTAAAATCATCGGTGCACTTCTGATTTGTGCGGCAGCTTTCTTTGCCGGATGTGACCGCAAAGCTCCTGCCGCTCCTGCTGCCCTTCCTGAGGTCAGAGCTCTGAAACTCAAGATGTTGCCTTATACGCCCTCTCAGGTCGTTATCGCAGAGGTCAAACCCATGGACGAGGTCAATCTTGTGGCACGGGTGGAGGGCTTCTTGCGCAAACGCCACTTCAAAGAGGGCGCACGCGTCAAAAAAGGAGAGCTTCTTTTTGAGATCGAACCCGAACTCTATCAGGCAAAAGTCAAGGCAGCGCAAGCCAAATTGACCCGTGCCCGGGTGGTGAGCAGAAATGCTGATACTGATTACAAACGGCAGCGCCAGCTGCTGAGTACCAAGGCGGTAAGCGAGAGGACCTTTGATAAGGTGGAAGCTGCCAAGCTGGAGGCGGATGCTGATGTGAGAAGCGCCGAAGCAGAACTTGAGATCGCCAGACAGAATCTTTCTTATACCCGGATCACCGCTCCTTTTGACGGTGTGATCGGTCTGAGCAATTTCAGCGACGGCAATCTGGTCAACGCCAATTCCGGAACTCTGGCAACGGTGGTGAAAAACGATGTGGTGCGTGTTGAGTTCGTTGTCTCTGAACTTCAGCTCCTCAATCTGCTCCACCGCCGGAAAGATGCCGCCGGAAACTTCAAGTTTGAGCTGATCACTCAGGACGGCAAAGTCTATCCTCACCCCGGAAAGATCTCCTTCTGGGACAACAAAGTCAACACCAGTACCGGTACCTTCCGCATTCAGGCGGAGTTCCCAAATACCAACGGTGCTCTGACTGCCGGTATGTTTGGCAGAGTCCGTATGACCTCTCTGAAACCTCAGCAGGCGCTTATCGTTCCCGAAGAGGCTCTCATGGTCGATCAGGCAGGCGAATATCTTTACACCGTTGCTGCTGACGGAACCGTTGCCCGGCGCAATGTGACCGTCGCTTACCGCGAAAAAGGTTTTGCCGCCGTCAAAAGCGGCGTGAAAGCCGGTGAGGTGGTTATAGATGCCGGTGTGCAGCATGTCCGCCCCGGCGGAAAATGCAAAGTCCAGCTTCACGAACCGGTCTTCGGGAACGCTGCTGTCAAGGCTGTCACAACCGGGAAAAAGAAAAAATGATCAGCGGCTTTTTTATTGACAGACCCCGTTTCGCCTTTGTCATTTCCATCGTTTTGACTCTGGCGGGGCTTGTGGCGCTTTTTACACTCCCTGTGGCACAGTACCCCAATATCACCCCGGGGCAGGTTTCCATTACCACCACCTATCCCGGTGCAGATGCCAAAAGCGTTCAGGAAACTGTGATCCAGCCCATTGAGACTCAGGTCAACGGTGTGAAAAATCTTCTTTATGTCACCAGTACCGCCACGGATACAGGAACAGCTACCATCAATGCCGTCTTTGATATCGGTACCGATGGGGATGCCAATACTGTCAATACCCAGAACCGGGTCAACTGGGCAAATGCCCAGCTGCCTGATGAGGTCAAGCGGCAGAGCGTGATCGTCAAAGAACGGTCGCCCTCAATGCTGATGGTCATTGCTGTTTACTCCCCTGACGGGAGTTATGATTCACTCTTTCTCAACAACTTTGCCTCAATAAACATCAAGGACGAGCTTGCCCGTATCAACGGTGTCGGGTCTGTGGATCTGCTCTGCAGTTTGACCTACTCCATGCGTATCTGGCTCGATCCCGACCGGATGGCGGCTCTGAACATCACTGTGGATGAGGTAAAAAGTGCTCTGCAGGCGCAGAATGTTCAGGTTTCAGGCGGTGCCGTGGGTGATGCCCCCGGGGCTTCAAAGGAAAAATTCCGCTACTCTGTGCAGACTCAGGGGCGTTTGTCTGAGCCTGAGGCATTCGGCGCTATCATTATCCGTTCCACGGCAAAAGGGGAACAGGTCAAACTCAAGGATATTGCCCGGATCGAGCTGGGGGCAGAAAATTATGCTTCTTCCAGCTCCTGCAACGGCAAGCCTGCTGCGCTTCTGGCGGTTTATCAGCTGCCCAGCGCCAACGGTGTTGCTATTGCCAAGGCATGTCAGGCGAAACTGGCTGATTTGAAAACCTTCTTTCCTCAGGGAGTTGAATACGCTGTTGCTTATGATATGACCTCCTTTATTCTGGCTTCCATCGACGAGGTCAAGAGCACTTTGATCGAAGCGGTGCTGCTGGTCATCCTCATTACCTGGCTCTTTCTGCAGAGCTGGCGCGCCACACTGGTGCCCACAGTGGCGATCCCCGTTTCTCTGGTGGGGACCTTTGCTGTCATGTCGGTCATCGGTTACTCTATCAACCTCATCACCCTTTTCGGATTGATCCTTGCTATTGGTGTGGTGGTGGATGACGCTATTGTGGTGGTGGAGAATGTGAGCCGTCTCATAGAAGAGGAGGATATGGAGCCCCGGGAGGC
>JAZODE010000017.1:0-2319 GCA_045596885.1 Victivallaceae bacterium | reverse complement strand
CCGTAAATGTCCGTTTAAGTCCGTTTGAGTCAGTAAAAGCGCCGCACCAGACACTCATGCACACTCAGAGCGCTTTCCAGTACTGGGGGGCTCAGGTTATCGGTCATACCTTTGGTTGCGCGTGATTTCATGGGCTCGGCGGAGCGGCGGAGGTGGCGCACCGGTTATAAAAAATATAAAATTAAGGAAATATTGATAATAAGGAACAATAAATTATATTTTTCAAGCGTTATAGGGTTGGAACGAGCGCGATAAATGGTCGCGCAGAGGATTAAAAAGAAAGGATACAGAAAATGAAAGCTATGAAAATCGCATTGGTCTTGGGTATCGCAGCAATTTGCACAGTTCCGGCAATGGCTGGACCTCATCACGGCAGAGATCATCACAAAGGAAATGACGGAGTCAGATTGGCAGCCAATATCATCGGACTTGTCAATACGGCGCTCAGGGGTCCGGCTGCAGTGGTCACACCTCCGCCTGTTGTGGTGACGCCGCCCCCGGTGATCCGTCACTGTCCGCCGCCGCCCCGCCGCCATTATCGCCCTGCCCCGCCGCCGCGCCGTCACCATGGACACCACGGCGACAGGAGACATGGCCGATAAATTCCTCCCCGCACAGCACATGATCCGGAAGAGACAAATTTGTAAAATCTCTTCCGGATTTTTTTGTCATCTTTTTTTTCCAGCAGGGGAGGGGGAGGAGTTCATATCCTTATCAGAAAAATCGACCGGGCAAAAAAAGATCATCCATTTCTTTTCAGTAAATCCATCAATCAATACTTCCGGAACCTGGGATTCGATATGCGAATAAGTTTTATTATTCCGATTGTTTTTTTTCTTCTCTTGCTCTCTGATAGCGCTTTTTTCCTTTGCTGATGCAATCACCTGCCTGAAAAGGCGTTAACCTGCGCTTTTTTCATTATCAAGTTATTAACAGCGCTCATTCACATATCTGTAACAACTTGCAGATAAACATATTACTATTCACACATATCAACACATATCACTGTTTAACTTAACATAACATACATTATGCGACATTATATAAAGATCATTACAACCACATTTTCGGTCCGCAGGAAGGGCGTTGTTTTCAGGAGGGTAACAGATCCCGGCTGACTTACCCTGCCCTCTGCGTTGCAGAAAAACGGTCTTGTGTGCAAGGGGGAATTTTGTGAATGCCGGAGAAGATAGTATAAATAATATTAAAGACGCGGGCGCGCGCAGGCGTAATGAAAATTTTTCAGAAATTCATCAACTTTTGATTTGGTTTTTTGCCATTGGGATGTTATATTAAGGAGTGGTCTTATTTTCAGACAAACAAAAAAAGGAAATCAAAATGTCTCTGGAACTCAAAAAAGATGCCAAGTATGCTCTGCTGGTCCCCACCAGTATGGGTATCCGTCTCACCCCCGTTGATGCTCAGCCCTTCCACTGCAGCGACATGTTCAAGATGCAGGTCACCAGTGCTGAAACCAACGTTGCAAGTGTCGTTTCCTATCTCGGTCTGCCCGTCAAGGTCCTGACCGCTTTCGTCAAAGGCAGCCCCATTGCCCGTATGATCAAAGACAATCTTGCCAGCCGTCACATGGACTATGAAGGTCCCGAATTCGAGCAGGGCGGTCCCTGGGGATTCCGTCACCAGTTCAACCTGGCTGACAGCGGCTACGGCAGCCGTGGTCCCCGTGTTCAGAATGACCGCGCCGGTGAAGTCGGCCGTATGCTCAATGTCAAAGACTTTGATCTTGATCGCATTTTCGGTCAGGAAGGTGTCCAGATCGTTCACCTTTCCGGTCTGATCGCTGCTCTTTCCCCTGACACCAGCCGTTTCTGCCTTGAAATCGCCCGTGCCGCCAAGAAATACGGTTCCAAGATCTCCTTTGACCTGAACTACCGTGCTTCTTTCTGGAAAGATCGGGAAGAAGAACTTTCCGCCATCTTTGCTGAGATCGCCGGTCTTGCTGATGTTCTTATCGGCAACGAAGAGGACTTCCAGCTCTGCCTGAAGATCCAGGGTCCCGAAGCCGGCGGAAAAGGCATCACCGAAAAGATCGAAAACTTCAAAGAGATGGTCACCCGCGTCAAGGCCGCCTACCCCAACGCCTACGCTTTTGCCACCACTCTGCGTCAGGTCATCAACACCAACTGCCACCTTTGGGGCGCCATCACCAATGTCAACGGCGAATGGTCTGTTGTTGAACCCCGTGAGATCCACGTTCTTGACCGTATCGGCGGCGGCGACGGATTTGTCGGCGGTTTCCTCTACTCCATCCTCAGAGGCTGGGAACCTGAAAAATGGATCCAGTTCGGATGGGCTACC
>JAZODE010000016.1:0-7489 GCA_045596885.1 Victivallaceae bacterium | reverse complement strand
CATTGAACGTAACAAACATTCAATGACCCGTTGACAAACGCCAGCTGCGGACAAATGTCCTTATTTTTGCTTGATTTCTGAAAGGACTGTCCAAAACAGTTCCTCTGCCATAGCGGAATCTCTGGTCGAGTTCGCATGAGCCAAGCCATTTCAACTTGGAGGAACACTATCACGGATTTGAGACAGATATCCAGCATGAAATCTTAAACAATCACAAATGTCATCCAAACTAAGTGCATGACTCAACTGGGCGTAAAGCATTGCCACCACATGACTGGTCGCAGAAAACGATCGTGTTTTAATTTTGTACTTGTTTTTCAGTTTTTCAATAAGTTTTTTCGGAATCAACTTGACAATTTGCCCTAATACTGCCATATTATGCTCTTGAGGATTCATGTGTTTCTCCTTTTGATTGTCGCAGAGAAAAAGGTAGCATGATTCCTCTTTTTTGTCAAATCAGAAAATTTTTATGGGATATCTGTCAGATTAAACGCTCCCCATCGATACGATTTTCGCTTAACTCCCCCAAATATTGTCTGATTAAACGCTACTTTGTCAGATTAAACGCAAGCAACTTCTGCTCAGTTGCATTTACTTTGACGAACTTGCGTTTATTTTGTCAAGTGCCCCTCCGAAAGCCAAGTTGCTGCAGACCGTCACGCTGATACCAGCAGAGAGTCCAACAGCAAAACTTTTATCATGACTGTTCCGCAAACCGATGCACCGTGACCAGTCGGTACTGTTGGTCTTATTGATCCGCATAACACCAAACATCTTTTGTCCCTCTCTGGCAAGTCCGAAATTCTCATCCAATATCCGCCAGTTATGGGCTTTGACCACATCCGTTACCGCTTCGATCACCTCCATATGGGGAACCGGCTTCCAACTTTAGGTAGCCTGTGGCGTCTGCACCAGAGCGATCTCATCCCGGCTGACAAACTTACCATCGCACATCATCAGTCCCATATTTACCTCCACTTTTTACAGCGGTCAGCATAGGAGCATTCACCACAGCCGAATCCGGTTTCATTGGGATAGAAATTTCCGCTGTTGACGCTTTTTTCGATCTGGTTCGCCAGCGATACGAAGCGGTCAAGTTCATCATCCATCCGCAGCGTGTAATGGTTGTTGACAGTAGGCGTTTTAGCTTTGGTGATGACATCGAACCTGAAGAGCGGCTTTTCGCCGTGCTTCGCTTTGAAAGCGTAACAGAACACCGTCGCCTGCAAGTCCTTATCAGCCTTGCCCACCGCCCACTTGGCAGATGATGTTTTCCAATCCACGATGCAGGTGTCTTTGCCATCTGTCACCACGCAGTCAAACTCTCCAATCAACGGTTTGCTCAACCCCGGCATGTTGACGAAAAAGGATTCAGCTACGCTCTGAACCGCGTAATCATCCATCCATTTTTTGCAAACAGCCTCCACCATCCGGAATCCGGTCTGCAGAAGCGTGTCGTAATCTTCGTTCTGCTTGCAGGTCAGGTTCTGGGCGGCATCGCACTCCACCTTGAAGAAATCTTCAAAGACGTCGCAGACCTCACGCTCCGACATATCAATTCCAATGCGGACACGTTCAGAGAGTGCCGCATGGAACGCCCGACCAAAAGGGAAGCAGGAGCCGGTACGTTCAGGTTCAGCGTTGTCGATGTAATGGAATTTGTATTTGAGCGGGCAACTCAAATAGCATTGTAACGCTGAATACGACCTAACATACTGCATGATCCCGTATTTTGCAAGGTGGCGGCGATTTTTTTATTCACCTGACTCGCTACAACTGCTCCACTCCGCAACGTTTATCTGGATCGAGCCGTACGATTGCAATATTCCGCCGTTTGAAACCTCTGCCGTCATTGCCCATTCATAAAATGCGGCAGTATCCGAGAATTGAGCCTATAACTCCAAAGATGAAGAAACCGGAAATAGCTCCGAAAAAGCCGCCGCAGATCGCACCGAGGATGATTCCGGCGACTGCGCCAATGATGGTAAAGCTTGAAATTCTGGTAACGCTGGTTGTTGTGATGGTGGTAATAACGTTTTGATCTTGACATTTGACCACCCTTCCTTGAATTTGGAAAATGCAGTTATGAAAAAAGGATGTTGTCTTTTTTTTCTTCAGACAACATCCCCGGGGGAGAAATCATTTTTTCCCGGCAGGATGAGACTCAGAAACACTTTTTCCTTCAAACTTGGAACGCAGGATCTGGAACTCCTGCCGGAGCTTGCGGAGTTTCTGCCAGACACGGCTGTTTTCCTGTTCCAGATAAAGGATTTTTCCCTCATAGTTATTTGCTGTCTCCATGACCTTTTCTGTACCGATACACAGCGCAACTGCAACTGCACTCAGGAACAGGGCGTTGAGGACTTTTTTTTTGCAGCTTTTTACCCTCCTTCTGCCGGACACACAATGAGGACGCTCCAAAGGTTTTTGCTCATCTTCCCGGGAATCATCGGTTTTCAAAGGGAGCGTTTCCTCTTCAACTTCAGAAAATTTCTCCTCTTCCCGGCAGGGGACGAGGAGGGCAAGAGAACGGTCGTCCGTCCCCCGGGGATCATCGTTCCATTTCCTGTTGGTGAGAAAATCCAGCAGATCCTGACGGCAGAGTTCATCCTTTTTCATGTCGTCGAACATGGCATCAAAGATCTTTCCCGGGAACATCTCAGGGAGTTTGAACATCAGATGTTCCGGACCGTCGGAAGTTGCTGCAATACCACTGTTGGCAGCGGCAGGAAAAAGTTTGCTCTGGAATCGCAGCTTTTCCTCTCCACCGGAACGGAGAAAAGCGGTTTGGTTGGCAAATTCCCCCTTTTCCGGCGCAAAAGCTGTTTTGCAGATACCTTCCTGCCGCAGGACGATGGAGCCGTCCCCCACCTGAAAAGTTCCGATATGGCAGGAGCCTGTAACGGCGAAAGCCACGGTGAAGTCAAACTCTTTTTCAGGTTCGCTGTACTCTTCTGAAAGTTCCAGTTTTGCCTGAACAAGGGTCCGGTACATGATCTGACAGAACTTTACCCACTGTTCTTCTGAGACCTCTTCACGATCCAGAATGTTGACCAGAAAGGGTTCCATGATGGCGCATTGGGTCCGGAAAGCTCTGACAGCCTTCTGTGCGCCGAAATGAGAAAGTTTAGCGCTGCCTTTGCCGTCGCAAACGATGAGTGCCGCCCGGGGATGAAGGATCACGCTTGAGGCATCCTGACAGGGGATCTCCCTGCGGATGTGTCCTGACCCGGGAACGGAAACGGCAAAGCCCTGCCAGAGTTGTTCGGTTGAAGTATTCATAGAGACATTCTCCTTTCTGATTCAAATTGGTTGATTTTTCAGCACTTGAAGCCGTTGAGATCTGCCCAGGTGGTGACATCGCCAAACTGAACATTGTCCTGATCGGAAACGGCACTGGCTGAAACAGCCCCCAGTGAGTCGGTGAGCCAGCGGAAGAACTGCCTGAACTTCAACCCCTGCAGCTTCAAGGGCGAAGGAACGATGCGGTCCAGGGTGTGCATATCCACATCATCCCCGATAGCGACACCGAGGTAGTTGATCTTTCCCTGTTCGGCAAGGGCGCGGACTTCAGCGGCAGGCTGTTCCCAGGAGTCGTTGGGTTGACCGTCGGTCATGAGAACCACCCAGGGGCGGTAAGCTGCAATGCCGTTTTCCCGGTATTTCTGACGGCGGGATCTCAGATGTTCCGAGGCAAGTCTGAGGGCCTGTCCCATAGGCGTTGCGCCACCGGCAGTCAGAGCGGCAGGGGTGGGATCGACGCTGCTGATGGGCATGAAAGGCTGGCGGACTTCCACAGAGCTGCCGAAGGTGATGACCTCAAGATCAACGCTCATGGAAGCGGCTTCATCGTTCATTGTTTCCTGCAGAAACTGGCGGTAGCCCTGATTGAGTTCACGGATAGGTTCGCCTTCCATACTGATCGAGACATCCAGCAGCAGAACCACAGGGCAGCGGGGGGCGGGGTTGCTCACGTTGAGAGAGTTGTCAAAGTAGCGATCGTTCATAGCGGTATTCCTTTCAGAGTTGTTGCAATTTGCGAAAGAGTTGAAGTTGTTCCAGTCAGCCATAGTCGTATCTCCTTATAGTTTGTTGTGATGGCAGAAATTGGTGGAGCCGGCGGGTAACGATCCCGCGTCCCGGAAAGTGCGCTTTGGCTTTAATCCCGGTCGAAACCTTTCTCGGCCCCGTACATTATATGTTTAAGGACAGATTTTGCCGTTTTTCCGCTTGTTTTCAGAAATTCATAACAAAATTGTCTTTCCCGGTGGCGCTCTTGCGGTGATCCTCCCATGATTTAGCAGTCATGGGGTTGAGTTGGCGGCGCTGAGGAACGGCGGGGATGCGGTCCATTTCAAAGAGCAGCTGCTTGAGATGTTCCTCCCATTGGTCGAGGGAGGTTCGCATGGCAGGGGTGCTGTGTCCCTCACGGAATGTATTGATAAAATCCTCTTTGACATTCTTTGTGAGCCAGCTCCACAAATTGTACCAGTTACCTACGGGCAGACGGCATCCGGCCCCTCTGCCCAGTGGACAGCGCCCCTTGAGCAGATTTTCGTCAGGATTGCCGCAAGCGGATTTGTGGGAAGGATCGTAGTAGGCATAAGGATGCAGACCGCACATCAGCAGATTGAAAAGGATAATGGCAGTTCCGAACTCCAGATGGTGGATGTTCCGCACCTGATTGAGGGCAGACTTATTTTTAAGGAGTTCCGGGGCGCAATGAGAGGGGAAGAAGGTTCTTGTTATGGAGACATTTCTTCCCGGAGGAGCAATCTGAAAACTGTCACAGTCGATAAAACTCACTCTGCCTTGCTGATCCACCAGAAAGTTGGCGGGGTTGAAATCGTTGACATAGACGCCGCAGTTGCTGAGGAGCTTCACTTTGCGCAGAAAATCCAAGGCGACCAGCGCAAGATGCTTGCGGTCCCAGTTGGGAAACTGCTGTGCCACATTGTCAGCGCCCCGGAGTGAAAGGAAAGATTTCCCTTCGCAGCGGCGCATGGCAAAGCCGATGACCTGTTTTTTTGCATCAAAGACCGGCATGATGGGCCATGCGAGAAAGTCCATCTTCCGGCACTCCCTGATCGCTGCCATGGCGGCGATCTTCTGCCGGAGTTCATCAAGTTTCTGCTGGTTGCTGATGGTCTGGTCTTTGTAGACTTTGATCAGAACCTGATCGTTGCCGGGAAGAGAATAGACCGTGCCTTCGCCGCCGCTTGCCTTTTCGTGGTGGAATGTGAGCTGCAAAGGATTGCCGTTCATGTCGTAGACCGTGATGGAGTCCTGGGGCTTGGGAGTCCCCATGCTCTGTTTCAGCCAGGCAGGGACACCGCCGGAAGCAGGTGCCGCAGGCGTTGCAGAAACAGGGGCGGCTGTTGAAACGGAAGAAGCTGAATTGGAACCGAAAAGCCAGGAAAAAAAGTTTGTTGCCATAATGTTGATCTCCTTATTATTTGGCGTTATTTGTCTCTGTCTGATAATAAGTGCGGATTTCCTCAAATTTCCGCTCTCTCCACGGGAACAGTCATATTTATTTTGGGAATATAGAGTTTTCCACCGATGACCATACCGGAAAGGAGCCGGGGAGATTCCGGCGCCCAGGGATGAGCTGCTCTATGATCCCGATAAAGATCATTCGTAATGATCATACGGTTGGGATTTTCTTCTGCGTAGAGCAGGATAAACTCATCGGCTTCTGTTTTTGCCGGAACTTGCAGAAATTCTTGCGGGCGATCTTTGAGGAGCTTTTCATAAAGATGTCGTTCTTCCTCTCTGATTTTATGACGCAGAGAAGCATCAAAAACTACTTTAAAAGGCTGATTCCGCCGTTCAAGTTCCCCGGTAACGGCAAGAACTGTCTTCAAATCGGGCTTCTGATGACTCTGCCAGCTGGCGATATTGGAGCCGTCGAGGATATATTCCACGCCTGACCGGGGGGCTGATTGAGCGTGTTCCGCCATGATGACTTGAGGTGCTTCCGCTTCGTAGGTTTGAGAGACGGCGCCGCCAACTTGGGTAAAGGCGTTGCGCATAGTCCCGTAACCGGCGGAGATCACCTCTTGTGAAGCGATTTGCGAAAGCACCCCCATATCAGGAGATTTTCCCAGAGCGATGGCACGGGAAAAGATTTTGTTTTGCCCGATCATCTGCCGGAGACGCTGGAGTGCGGCAGAAAAATCGTCAGAGGATTTTCCGTCTGAAAGTATGACCAGCTGTGGCGTGACCTGAGAGATCCCGGCATTTTTCCAGTGGGTGGATTGTGCTTCGATCTTGTCGAGGGCAAGATCGAGAGCCGCTCCCAGCGGGGTGCTGCCTTTGGGACGGATCTTCATGCCGGGAAGAGTGGAGTCGGCAAAAGGAGTGAACTCCTCAAGCATACCGAAGTTGTCCCCCATGCTGACAGCAGCGATATGGATTTGGGCATTGGGAAAATTTTCCCGGGCGATGGTTCTGAAAAAGGCTTTGAGGGAAAGCTGAAGATCGGCAAGTCCCTGCCCCCACATGCTGTGAGAGGTATCAAGCACCAGCATCACAGAGCAGCAGGGAAGAGTGAAAGCGGGAGCGTAGTTGTCGCAGGCGATGAGTTCATAAGAGGTGTTGTTGATTTCCATGTTGTTTTCTCCTTTGTTGAATGAATCGTTGTTGAAAAAATTGTTTGATTTGTTGAAAAAATCCATAATGTTGTTTCCTTGCAGGTTATGTAAAAATGTTTTCTATTTATCAATAAGTACGAATGGGAGTATTTTTCCGGTAATAGTGCAATTTTTTCAAATCGCATTGCATGATTTAAGAAGGTATAACCAAACCAGCAAACCCGCGAGTCCTCTCAACATGATCGTATTCCTTTCTGTTTGTTGCTTTCTATAATATGATAAGGGCATAATACCGGGAATTTCCGGTGATGTTATCAATATTCCCTTACTCTTTCCTTTATTACTTTTTTATGAATTCAGTGGTCTCTGCCAGATAATAAAGACGGGAAAAGGATATTTTCCGAAAAAAAAGAGCCCCCGTGCAAGAAAAAACGAAATTTTCTTGCATGGGGGCATTTTTTGTGCTGTTCTTGGGTCCATGGCGGACCCCTAACACAGCATAAACTCTGTCATAACAAGACTTTACCTGGCTGTTCTTGGGTCCATGGCGGACCCCTAACACAGCACTGGAAGGTTGACCTCCTCCCTGCATATTGCTGTTCTTGGGTCCATGGCGGACCCCTAACACAGCATTGCACTAATTGCACTAATTGCACTGATTGCAGTCATTGCTGTTCTTGGGTCCATGGCGGACCCCTAACACAGCGGTGCTGACTGCTGCTCATTACCTCTTGAGGCTGTTCTTGGGTGCATGGCGGACCCCTAACACAGCCCATCGTCGCGGCAGTCTACGCAGCAATGCTGTTCTTGGGTCCATGGCGGACCCCTAACACAGCATTGCACTAATTGCACTAATTGCACTGATTGCAGTCATTGCTGTTCTTGGGTCCATG
>JAZODE010000015.1:0-29170 GCA_045596885.1 Victivallaceae bacterium | reverse complement strand
GCTGCCGTGGGGGGCTTGGGTGCCGCAGGAGCAGCAGGAGCCGCAGGAGCTGCCGGAGCTGCGGGAGCTGCCGGAGTTGCCGGAGTTGCGGGCGCTGCCGGAGTTCCGGGAGTACCGGGTCTGGCAGGGAGCTTGATGGTTGCTTTCTGGTCTGGTCCTGCAGGGCGTGCCCCGGCGGGTGCAGGGGGCGGAGCCAGGCGGGGAGGGCGTTTCAGCTTGACGGTCTGATCGTCTCCATCCTGGGCGGCAGGAGCGGCACCGGGCAATTTGACGGTGCTTGCCACGGCGGCAGGACGGGGGACCGCAGCAGTCTGATCGTCCACATCCACCTTGGGTGCGGCGGGAGCTGCAGGTGCGGCGCCGGGCAATTTGACGGTGCTTGCCACGGCGGCAGGACGGGGGACAGCCGCGGTCTGATCGTCCACATCCACCTTGGGTGCGGCAGGAGCAGCAGGTGCGGCAGGAGCAGCAGGTGCGGCACCGGGCAGTTTAAGGGTGCTTGCCGCAGCGGCAGGACGGGGGACAGCCGCAGTCTGATCGTCCACATCCACCTTGGGTGCGGCAACGGCAGAAGCCGGGACCGGATTCTCAGGTGCAGAGACAGTGACTCCGCCGGGAATGGAGACTTCCGGTTTCGGAGCGGCACCGGGAGCTGCTGCCGGCGTTGCGGGAGCGCCCGCAGGACGCAGAACGACGGTCTTGCGGGTGTTGGTGTCGCCCAGATTCAGTTTGGGACCGGGAGCGGCGGCTCCGGCGGACATGGGTTTGAGCTTCAAAGTTTTCCGGGTCTGGGTATCGTCAAGGATCTCCAGATTGCCCGTATCAGTATCACGGCTGGTCAAAGGATCGGCGACAGGCAAGTCCTGAGTGATGGGAGAACTGGGACGGAGTTTTACAGTTTTCCGGGTTCTGGTATCCTGAGCATCTGCAGCTCCCATGGGGGTGTTTTCATCTGACATGAGATTTTATCCTTTCCGGCTTATTGAGCTTGTTCAACAGCGGCATCATCACTGCTTTCAGCAGGAACAAGCTGAGCCAAACGTTGGGGAATATCACGATAATTTTCCATGCTTGCTTTCACTTTCGTGTAGCACTCCACGGCTTCACTGTTTTTCCCGGCAAGTTCGTAAGCATTGCCGAGATAATAGAGAGCTTCCCGCTTGTATTTATCCATGCGGTACATCTCTTTGATAGCGGTTTGAAGATTTTCAATGGCCTCCTCAGGAGCATTGAAATGGATCGCACAACGCCCCAGATAGACCAGACAGGCGCGGCGTTTCTGGGCAAAGTCCATGGTTTTTGTAAAGATTTCCCGTGCATTTTCCACTTCACCCAGCTCAAAGCAGAGTTCCCCCAGATCGAACTGCAGCTGGGCGTCGTTGGGGAACTTCACCGCACGGCTGCGGATGTGGTCGGCACGGTATTGGGCGGCGGCGTCGCGCAATGCGGCAGCCTGTTGGGCGTTGCCGCTGTTTTCTGCCTGAACGGCTTGATCTTCAAGGCTGGCGCAGTGTGCCTTTTCCATCTGTTTGTCAAGAACAGGGTCATCTACGCCCAGCTTTTTCGCCACGGTCTCATATTCACGGAAGGCATCCTCGAACTTGCAGGCAACCATGTAGGCATCAGCAAGTTTCCGCCGGATGTCCACAGAGTCGGCTTTGGCAAGGTCGGCATTGAATTTGTTGATAAGCACCTGTGCCTGTTCCGCATCATGAATGGTTCCTTCAAGCATCTGCTGGATGACGGCATCGTCGGAATCTTTGGCTTTGTCCTGAGTGGTTCCGCCTTCTTCCCAGCGTCCCCGTTCCAGAGTGGCAAGCGCCATGGCTGAACGCATCTCTTCTTTGGCTGCCAGATCGTTGGGGGACTCTGACACCATCTCTTTGTGGAGCCTCAGGGCTTCCCCCGCCTGATTGTTCCGCTGCATGGCTTCGGCAAGGGGTTTGCGGATCATCTTGTTGTTGGGGTGAAGCACCCGGATCACATTCAGCGCCGTCACCGTCCCCCAGGGGGCATCGGCAGCGTTGGAGGCAAGTGCCATGACATGAAGCATAATGGGGTTGTCAACGAAAATGGCAAGAGGACCTTCGCACATCGCCATAGCGGTCACAGGGTTGATGAATGTCATGACCGCCGCCACAGGGGCAACGAAAAGGGACAAAAGCAGACCGCCCAGTTTGACAAAAATGCTCTTCTGTTTGCTCCAGGCGATCTCGTACTCCCGGAGCCGTTCAAAGAGCTGGGGCACATCGGGATTGGCTTTGATCACAGGCAGCAGTATCTCAACAGCTGCGGCGTAGTCACCTTTTTCGGCGAATTTTCCAGCCCGGTTATAGCTTTCCCGGACATAAATTTTTGCTTTACTGAAAGTTTTCCGTTCCATAGTATATATATCCTGATTGATTCAACATGTTAAGATACACGCACTCAGTGTTTTTGTCAAGTATTTATATGAAAAAAAGAGGAAATTTACTGTTTATACATAACAGGGAAGGTTCCCCGGACCGGCGTTCCGGTGGGATGATCCACAGGTTCCAGACGGTCTGTGATCCCCCAGCGGCGGCTGAAGGGCCAGAAGATCAGCAGACTGCGCCCCACCAGATTCCGCCGGGGGACGGCACCGAAAAAGCGGCTGTCCAGACTGAATGCGGAGTTGTCCCCCAGCATGAAATAGTGGTCTTTGGGGACCACGTAATCCTCATCTGCCCCGAAGAGCCGGTAATCACCCATGGTACTCAAGTGTCCCTGATATCCCCCTTTGCCGGAGTAGAGCCGTGCGGTCCGGGGGGCGAGGGTCTGGATCTTCCGGAACTCCTTTTCACCGGCGGGTCTCACATAGAGCTGGTTCTCTTTCAGCCGCACCGTATCTCCCGGCAGCGCCACCAGACGCTTCACATAGTAGAATCCCGATGAGGCGCTCAAAGGTTCCCCCCCGACGGTCAGGTCGTCGGTGGTAAAGATCATCACCTCTCCCCGTTTCGGCGGGGAAAGATAGATGGAAAAACGCTCCACAAAAAGGTGGTCCCCCAGAGAGAGGAATCCGTCGGCTTTGACAACTCCGGCGCTGAGGGAGCTCCCCTCTTCCAGACCTGAGTACTCCATCACCTTCCGGGGATCTCCGGGGAGGGTGTAGCGGGTACTGCCGATGGAAAACTCAACATTGTCTGAGAAAAAGCCGTTGCTGTAACCGTGAAAGACCACCTCCCCTGACTCCTTCACCTCCAGACGGGCACGGCGGGCGGAAAAGAGAGCGTAGTTGAGGAAGGAGGGGAGATTTTTCCCCAGGGGGGTGCTTTCCATGTAGTGGATCCCGTAGAGAGTGGGCTGCATGGAGCCTGTGGGGATCTTGAAGGGCTGGAAAAAGAGTCCTCTGATGCCGAAAGCCACGGCACCCACCACGATGAGCAGATCAAGGAGATTCCTGAGCCATGTATAGGGGGGCACGATGCGCTTTGACCGCTCAACAGCCGCTGCTGCGGCGTTTTTGAAATCTTTTGGGTCGGAGTCGGCAAAGGCGGCAATGACACCGTCGAACGCCTCCTTTTGTGCCGGAGTCAGAAGATCATCCTCGGCATGGCGTCTGGCGCGCAATTCGCTTAAAAATTTACGTTTTTTACGCTTGTTGAAAAAATCGAACATCCTGAAATCCATATTGTTAAGGTGTAATAATCAGCTGTGCTGCTGTTAATATATCACACAGAAGCGCTTATTGCAATTTTTTCTTCTGTTTTTGTGCTATCAGATCCAGAAAAGTTTCTGCTGCGCGGGGGGAGGCTGCCTGCAGCGCCTTTTGGCTGCGTTCAGCGCCCAGAGCGGGGTTTTGGATGTGCTTTTTCACGATCTCCAGAGCCTTTTCAGGAGTGAACTCCCTGTCGCTGATCTTTTCCCCGGCGCCTGAATCAACATAGAAAGAAGCGTTGTCGTTCTGGTGATCCTCCGCGGCGTAGGGGTAGGGGATCAGGACCGCATTTTTGCCGAAAAGAGCCAGCTCCGCCACGCTGGAGCCGCCGGAACGGGAAAAGACCAGATCGGCGCTCCCCAGAAAGAGCTCCATCAGGGGGGAGCTTTCAAGGACAAGGCGGGGGAAGGCGGAAGAACTGTAGCACTGCAAGGTCTCTTCAAGTTTCCCCTTTCCCGTCAGATGGATCACCTGAAAGCCCTCCGGGGGAAGCTGATCCAGAGCCTGAGGCAGATTTTTGTTGAAGGTGGCGGCACCCTGGCTGCCGCCGAATATCAGTATGGTGTAGAGATCCTCTTTAAGAGAAGAACCGTACTCTTTGTTGAGCTGAGCAAGAGCTTCACTTTTGGTGATGCGGCACTTTTCTTCCAGCTCCGGACGGATGGGCATACCGGTGCAGATCACTTCACAGGAACAGGCAGAAGCGTTGACCGCCGGGAAAGCAGTCCCGAGAAAAACCCCCATCCGGCTCAGAAGCCGGTTGGCTTTGCCGATGCGGGCGTTGCCGTCGTGGAGATAGACCGGGATGAAGAGGAGCCCCGCCGCCAGTGCCCCCGGCGCAGAGGCAAAAGAGCCCATGATGATGATATACTCCGGACGCCGGAAGAGGAAAAGAAAAAAGCTTTTGATGAATCCTCCAACCAGTCCCAGCAGAAACAGCAGCAGCCGCAGGGGATTTTTCCCCGGACTGGGCATCCGGGGCAGAACTTGCGCCTTGATGCCGTACATTTCTGCCTGTTTGCTCTGAACTGCTGTATTGACTCCTGAAAGAAGAAGCTCCACCTGACAGGAGCGCTTTTTCAACTCTCTTGCAATGCTCAAGCCGGGGTAAAAGTGCCCCCCCGTGCCGCCGCAACTGATGTAAACACGCTGATTTTTCATTTGTTTTTCCTGAATTTGCTCCTGACCGTTTCCCAGAAAGCATCGCTGTAGCCGGGTCTGATGGTTTCCATCGCCACCGACAGAAGCAGGGAAACGGCGATGATGGAGGAAGCCACATTGCTTCCGCCGTAACTGATAAATGGTGCGGGCATCCCCTTGGTGGGGGCGCTCCCTGAGATCACCGCCAGATTGATCGTCGCCTGAAGCTGGATCGCCATGGCAAGTCCGAAAGCCAGCAGCATCCCCAGTTTGGAGCGGGCGCTGATGGCGATACGGACGGCGAAATAACCCCACATGAGGTAAAGGAGTATCACCAGCCAGATGGCGACCAGTCCCAGCTCCTCCCCCACCACGGCAAGGATGAAGTCCGTATGCTGCTCAGGCAGATAACGGGTCTTGAGGCGGCTCTGACCGAAACCCAATCCCAGCCAGCCCCCGGAGCCCAGAGCCATAAGGGAGCGTACCAGCTGATATCCCTCCCCCAGCTCATCTTTGGAGGAGCTGAAAACGGTCATGACACGGGACAAACGTTCAGGGTTTGAGATGATCTGCCAGATAAAGTAGCCAAGTGCGGCGCCTCCCCCTATAAGGGCGTAGCGCATGTAAAGCCCCCCCGCCACCATGATGGTGCCCGCCGAAGCAAGGATCAGCAGACAGGTCCCCATATCTTTCCCCGCCCAGACCAGTCCGCAGGTCATCGCCACATAAAATCCCAGAGGAATGATGCCGTTGGCATGGAGAAATCTGGAAAAAAAGCGGGAAAAATAGGTACAGTACCCTGCCACAAAAATGCAGAGGGCGATCTTTGCGAACTCCGACGGCTGGATGGTGACTACGCCCAGACCGGGAAAGGGAAAACGGATCCACCGGCAGGCGCCGTTGACCGATTTAAAAAAGAGAGCCGCAATAAGCAATCCCCAGCAGATGAGCAGCAGCAATCCCCGGCAGCGGCTGACCCGCTGGTATCCTGCGGTGAAAAGCCCCAGACCCCCTGTGGCTCCCAGAGCGATCCAGATGAGCTGCTTCTTGAAAAAACTGATGCCGCTGGTGGTGAAACTGGCGGAGTAAAGCATGGTCAGACCGAAAGAAAGCAGCAGTATGGTGACCACGATCAACCCCAGGGCGTTGACCGCACTGTCGGGCAGTTTTTCCTCCCCGCCGGGGAGGGCGGGGCGGGATTCAGAGTGAAGACGCAGAGCCATGGCTCCACCTTAACCGATGACGGTTTCCGTGCCGCCGGGGATCTCTTCAAGATTCAGAGCGGCGGCAAGCTGAATGGCATCTTCATCGTCAAAGACCCGGCGGGGTGAAAGCTCCACCTTCACATTTTCCCCCACTTTGACCCCTGCGGCACGGAGACGCCGCAGATCACGGGCAATGAGCATTTCCCGGCAGCTTTCCACGGAGTCCACGCCGGTGGGGTTTTTGGTGGGAGCGAACATTTCGGCACGCTCCCCTTCAAGGACAAGAATTTTCTCTGCCAGCGCCAGAGCGTCAAAGATGAAGGACTCCAGCTTGACGCCGTTGGGAGCTTCGGGTTTGGGATCGCTGATGGAGGGGATCTTCTTGTCGGCACGGTGCCAGGGCAGATCCAGCTTGCCTGAGGCGGTGAGACGCTCCACAAAGGCGCGGGAGATGACATGGATCGCGGGACTCCCCGAAATGAAACGCAAAGAGCCGTCAGGATTGCGGGACTCTGCCAGCTCCGCCGGAAGGTCGCTGTATTCGATGATCTCCAGATGTCCGTTGGTGACACAGAAATTCCCCAGCTTTTCAAAGGCGTTGGTTTTGGCAAGCATGATGGCGCTCATATCCGCTTTTTCCAGAGCGTGCATACCGATGAAAAGAGGATCGACCACAGGGACAAGGGGGTTGTCCACCTGAAAGTAAGAGATGTATTCCACGCCGTCTTTTTTCATCTGCTCCAGAGCCCCTGATTTGCGGAGCGCCAGAAGGGTGCCGCCGTGACCGTCAGGAGAAAGAGCGAGGGAGTCGGGGGAGCTCATAAGGAGTTTGCCGTCGTAACCGATGGCGGGCATGGTGCCCTGTGTGAAGAAAAAGAGCTGATCGCTCCGCAGTCCCAGATTGTTATTTTCACGGAAGAACTTTTCCGTTGCTTCACGGTTCAGAGCGCTGGTCATGATATACCAGCGGATGGGGGCGCCGAATTTTTCTTCGGCACGGGCGATGCTTTGAGCAAAGTATTCAAAGAGGGTGCGACCGGAAACAGGACCGATGGGGTAGGTCCCTTTGGGACCGTCAAAACCCAGACGGGTCCCCTGCCCCCCCGCCACGGTGAGACAGGCGGCTTTGCCGGACTTGAGGAGCTCGATACCAAGAGCTTTGGCGTGAGCCTTTTTCTCTTCCTCAGCTTTGTTCCGGGGAACGAGGGGAAAATAGGGGGCGGGCTGAAGATCTTCGGGGATGGTCATTTGAGGCTTGTTGACCACATAGTTCTGGATCAGTTCCGGGAGGGACTCCCAGTCGATTTCCTCAAGCTGTGCAGCAAGGAGTCCGGAAGAGTATTCCAGAAGGTGGCTTTGACCCGCCTTTTCAATGGCGGCACGGAGTTCGGGCGCAAGATTCATCATTTTTTCCTCTGAGATGGGTTGGGGTTGTTTTTTCTATAATATGAACTGCATCTTTGGAATTTTCAAGGCGCATTCCATGATTTTTTCCACCTTCTTTTCAATTTGACTTGAATAGAAGGCTCCGGTGTGTTAAATTATATATTGTAAAGTACAACATATAATCATAAATCCAGAGGTCTTTTTGTTATGAAATATGAAGCCGTCATCGGTTTGGAAGTCCATGTTCAGGTCAAAACCAAAAGCAAGATGTTCTGTGCCTGTGCCAATACTTACGGGGCTGAGCCCAATACACTGACCTGTCCTGTGTGCCTGGGATATCCCGGCGCCCTTCCCGTGCCCAACCGTGAAGCCATCCGTGCCGCTGTCCGTGCCGGACTTCTCACCGGGTGCGAGATCGCCAGGTACAGCAAGTTCGACCGCAAGAGCTATTTTTACCCTGATCTTGCCAAGGATTATCAGATCTCCCAGTTCGATCTGCCCTTCTGCGTCAAGGGGAAACTCCATCTGGGGGGAACCGGATTTTCCGGCGCTGAGATCGCTCCCCACGATGTGGGTATCACCCGCATCCACCTTGAGGAAGATCCCGCCAAGCTGACCCATTTGGGAGCCGTCAGCGGCGCCGACTTCAACCGTTCCGGTGTGCCGCTCCTTGAGATCGTGGGAGAACCCGATCTGCGCTCTGCCGACGAAGCCTACGCCTATCTGACCAAACTCAAAGAGATCATGCGCTACGGCGGCATCAGCGACTGCGATATGGAAAAAGGGCAGATGCGCTGCGATGTGAACATCTCTCTGAGACCTGTGGGCACTGAGAAATTCGGAACCCGTGTGGAGCTGAAAAACTTGAACAGTTTCCGTGCCGTCCACCGTGCCATCGAATACGAGATCGACCGCCAGACCGAAGAACTCAACGCCGGCAGAGAGCTCCATCAGGAGACGAGGGGCTGGGACGACGAAGCCGGAGAAAGCACCGTGCTGCGTTCCAAGGAGTCCGCACACGACTACCGCTACTTCCCCGATCCCGATCTGCTCCCTGTGACGTTGAGCGATGAGGAGATCGAAGAGATCCGCAAGACTCTCCCCGAAATGCCCGATGCCATGCGTGAAAGGTTCCAGAAGGATTACCAGCTCACCGCCTACGATGCCGATGTCATCGTGGCTGACCGTGACCTTGCCCCCTGGTTCGATCAGGCGGCAGGGAAGGCGAAGAACCCCAAACTGGTCGCCAACTGGCTTATTTCTGAACTGATGCGTGAACTTGCCAATGCAAAGATTTCCATTGCGGAATGCAAGATCACTCCTGAAGATCTGGCGGCGCTGACCGATCTTATCGGCTCCGGCGCTATCAGCGGCAAGCAGGGGAAAGAGGTCTTTGCCGGGATGTTCGCTTCAGGCGAAGCCCCTGCGAAGATCGTGGAAGCCAAAGGCATGTCTCAGGTCAGCGACTCCGGCGCCATTGCCGGATTTGTGGCTGAAGCCATTGCCGCCAACCCCAAACCTGCGGAAGAGTTCAAAGCCGGGAACGGCAAGGCTCTGCAGTTCCTTGTGGGGCAGGTCATGAAGATCAGCCGGGGCAAAGCCAATCCCCAGATGGCTGTGGCGGAACTTAAAAAGCAGCTCCAGTAAAGCAAACGGATCTTTTATGAGTGTTGAGATCACATCCACGCCCCTGATCGTCCTTTCCAAGAGTCCCTACCGGGAGTCCTCTCTCATTGTGGTGGGGATCTCCCCCGATTACGGAAAACTCCAGCTGGTGTGCAACGGTGCCCAGAAGATCTCAGGGAAAGAGTATGTTCAGGTGGATCTTTTCAGAGAGCTCTCTGTGGAATTCACTGAAAGCCGCTCCACCTTGAAAACTGCCCGGGAGATCGAGATCATATCAACCAATGACAAGCTCCCTGAAAATCCGGTCAATTTCCGCCTCGCAGGGAAGATGGGGGCATTTCTCCTTGCCAATATCAAGGACGATCTGCCCATGCCTTACACATACGACTCTTTCAGCTCTGTCCTGTCACATTTGAGCTGTGAGACTCCGGAGGAGGAACGCTGGACCCCCATGCAGTGCGCCGTGGTGCTCAAAACAGCCTTCCTCTGTGAAAACGGACTTCTGCCCCAGAGCGCCGACGAAAGGAGTTCGGCGTTTCTGGAAAATGTGGTGGCGGCAGGTATCGACAACAGCGCTCTGCCCAAATGTCCTGCCGAATACTGGGCAAAGCTCAACGACTGGCTGGGAACGGTCATGGATGTCAATGGAGTAAGAAAACAATGAAATTCTTTTCTTTTGTCTTTGCATTGCTGCTGCTGGGATCGATTTCCGGATGCAACACCCGCTATGTGGATGTGCGGGGGGAAAAGTTTGAAATGATCAGCGAAAGCGAAGAACAGGAGTTGGTGGAACACGCCAGACTTTCTTTGAAGACCATTTCAAAAAGGATCCCTGCTGCCGATATGAAGACCATTGAAACAGCGGCTCCCGAGATGCGCTTCATCTACTCCGGCGACCGTTACGGCAGAGCCATCGTGCGCTGGAACTTTCCCCGCTACGAGGTGGGGGTGGATTATGAAGGTCAGCTCATGACCAAATATATGAACTCAACTGTTTACAGCAAGGAAAAACAGCCCGAGATCATAGATTTCAGAAGAAAGACTCCCCGGCGCCGTTCCCTTCAGGGACCGGGAAGAAGATAATATTTTCCACTTGAAAAAAAGGAGATCGTGTCAATGAAAATCGTTCTTCGTGCAGTAGCCTTGATCCTTCTGGCAGTGGGCATCATGCTGCCCCTTGCCGGGTGCCACCACCATCACAAACGGCGTCATGCGCCTCCGCCGCCGCCCCGTCACAGACCGGCTCCTCCGCCCCGGCACTACAAACCGGCTCCGGCGCCCCGCCACCACAAACCGGCTCCTCCGCCCCGGCACCACAAGCCCGCTCCCAAGCCCCACAGACGCTGAAAGAGCCCAAAAAAAAGAGTGCTGCAGGATTTTTCGCAGCACTCTTTTTTTGTTCCTGCTCCCTTTGGGGCAGGTAAAATAACTTTTCCCCTCAGCGGTGTAAAAGTGTCACGACACTTTTTTCTCCGGTGGTGACATCGGTGATCACGCAGCGCCACTTTCCGGCAGGGTCGGAGGGGGCGAAGGGGACACTGTATTGGCATTGACCATTGACGGGGAGCAGACGCTTGCTGTAATGTTTCACCTCTTTCCCGGCGGGGTCGAAAAGCTGAACATTCAGGGCAGTGGCGTAGTTTTTGTTGCCGAAAGTGACCGTAATGGAGTTGCCTTTGGCTGAAACAACTCCCTTTTGGACCTTCTCTTTAAGAAGCGCCAGCAGCAAAGAACTGCTTTCAGTGAAAACAGGGATCTCCAGCTGTGCGGTGTATCCGAAATATTTGCCTGAGATCATATCGTAGACATGAGCCTTTTTGCCGAGAGCGATCCTGACCCCACGGGGCTTGGCGGAAGGCGTGGTGATGCCGATATAACTGTTTCCGTTTTTGTCTGTGCGCTGGTAGAGCTCCGCATCAGTGACCACTTTGCCGTCGCAGGTGATCTCAGGAGCGCCGCTTGCACCCAGCACACTGAAAAGGCGTTTGCGCTCAGCGGCGATGAGTGCTGCATTGGCAGGGGTATTGGGAAACTCCATGGCTGAAAGGTACTTGTAGCAAAGTTCCTTTTTGAGGTGGTTTCCTTTGATCTTGAAGATGTGGGCAAGTCCGGGAGCTTTACGCAAACGGCAGTCGGCGTAGCGCCGGGCAGGGATCCCTTCGGCAAAGACTCTGCCCCCTTTTTTCACAAAGGTTTCCACGGCGGCAATCTCTTTGTCAGACATGGCATTGGCATCCATGAGGATCAGATATTTATAGCGCTCTTTGAGAAGTATTCCCTCTTCCAACTGTTCGGAAGTGATGTAGTTGAAGCTGTATCCGCAGTTCCGCAGCAGTTTGTTGTATTTGTCGAAACTGGTGTTGCGGCTCCGGTGGCGCTTTTCGATGAAAGCCCCCCGGATGGAGCTCTGGGAGTAAAGCAGAGCCACATCGGCTTTCTCTTTCACATTGTTGATCCAGTGGGCGCCCAGACCGGATTTGATGATGCTGAAAGGACGCTGGACGATTTCCAGCTGGGGAGAAGGGGTCCCGTCAGGATTGCACAGGGAGTACCAGGAGAACCCGAACATGCCCCGCATACCGCAGAAAAGGGCGCGCCAGGTGCGGTAGTGACTGCTGCGGCTGTAACCGAACTCCCAGGGCATGAGTTCCGCTCCGGGGCGGAGGGAGCGCTGGATCTCAAACTGCCCCCCCAGTCCGTAATTCATAAGTCCGTTGAAGTGCTTCATCAGGCGGCTCCAATCCATGCCGCCGTAGGCGGTGGAGGGCTGGGTCCCTGAAAGGGAGGTACGGGCATCAGGATCATGTTTCCGCAAGGCGGCGAACAGGATCTTTGCCACATTTTCCAACCTGCCGTCCATGAACTCAAGGTGATCCGCCCATCCGGCGGGGGAAGCCCCTTTCCAGACCTCGTCTTTGGTAAAGGGGATCACCTTTTCCCATGAAGCAAAGCGGGTGTTCCAGACACTGTTGAGTTTGGCAAGAGAACCGTATTTCTTCTGTGCAAATTTCCGGAACTCTTTCAGACAGTGTTCAGAGAAACAGAAGTCAACAGGCGTTCCGCCGTAACCGGTGATGGATTGCTCATCCCCCATCCAGTAGAAGCGCATACCGTGCTGATAGTCGTTAAGCCCCGTTCTGGTGAAGCTCTTGATATATTTGTCAAGGAAAGCAGGATCCGAAAGACAGGGCTTGCGGACAAGAAGCAGTTTGTTGCCGGTCTTGGCATAGTCCAGAGGTTCCGGGCAGCGGGTGATGCCCAGATGGTGCAGACGGGTGGGGTGGATGTTGTGGCGGATGGGGAAGGCTGTCTGCAGCACGCCCCAGTTGGCAATGAGGGTGTCGATCTGATATTTGTGGAGCAGCTCCCCGTAGAGATGCCACAGATGTTTGCGGGGTTCCCCTGCCACCCAGGCGCCGATCTCAAACTCCCGCCACGCTTTCGCCTTGTCAGAGGGACGCACGGGGAAGCTCAGTTCATAGCGGTCGATCTCATTTTTGCCATCCATCAGCTGCACCCGCAGATACCCGAAGCGGGAGCAGAGTTCGTTGGTGATCCGGGCGCTGCCTTTGATTTCAGGAGCGCCTTTGACAGTTTTCACAGGGAACGCCCGTTTGAAAGTGTCGATGAGAGTGGTTTTGACAGTCACTCCTGCCGTTTTCCCCTTGAGGGAAACAGTGTAATTCATGGTGCTGCCATCGGTGTAGAACTTTTTATCGGCAGTGACCTTTCCGATCTTTGCCTGAGCAGGTTTCCTGACGCTCCATGTGCCCCAGTTCAGCACCTCTTTTTTGCTGTTGCGGAGAATGATGCTGTAATTGAGCAGATCTGCATGAGGAGCCGATACACCGGGAATGTTGACGGTGTTGACTCCCTTTTTCAGCTCAACCGGGAACTCTTTTTCAAAGCGTGTTTCCATGAAACTGTCACGGAGCGTTGCCTGCAAAGTGACCTTCTGCGCCCCGGGAGCGTTGATCCTGACTGTGGCTTTCCCATTGGCAAAGGAGGGTTCCAGGGTCACAGCAGGAGTGCGGTTTGCCGCTGAAAGGGCAAGTTTGGCGATGAGTGAATAGTAGAATTCATAAGGAGCTTTACGGTCAGGATATTCGGCGTTGAAGTCAGGGGTAAAGGCTCCGGCGGCATCGAAACGCCCGAAGGTCGCCATATAGTTGAGGAAATAGAGCTTTCCTTTGCCCAGCTTCCCTTTGACCAGATAGGGGACTCCGGCGGCGGCGGCAAGGATGTTTTCTTTTCCGGCGTTGTAACGGTAAATGGGCTCAGCGCCGAAAAGTTCAAAGGGAATACCGCTGGTGACAAAACTTTTCTGCACCGCTTTGGGAACGCCTCTGAAAACTTTTTTCCCTTTGGCTTCGGTGAGGGGCATGAATTTTTCTGCCTTATTGGTGCCGATGTAGATGAGTCCTGCGCCTTTGCTGACCCGGTCGAGGATCATTTTTTTCTGTTCAGAGGTAAAGTGGCTCCAGGGAAGACCTGCGATGATGATGAGATCGATCTTTTTCTTGAAGGCACGCTTGATGTTTTCGTTGATGTTGTTCACAGAAAGCATACCGAAATACTTGCCGATGACATAGATGGGAGTCGCCGTCCGGTAACGCCCCAGATTCATGATGAAGGGGACGGTGTAATCCATATCCAACCGCTGAGAGAGGTCGCCTGTTTCCAGAATGGCGTCGTTGTCGGTGAGGACAAGGGTCTTGATCTTGCCCCCGGGGAGGGGTTTTGCCCAGGGGATGTGGGGCGTGGGGTTCACATTGGTAAAATTCAAAAGCTCCACCCGGCTGCGGGCATCGACTTTTTTCTCTTCCAGAGCGGCGATGCTCCACTTGTCTTCGGCGCCGTCAAAGTTGACGAATCCGTTGAGCCGTGCCATCTCCTTTTTCCCGGAGCGGAGTATGACTTCGATCTCCTGCAAAGTTTCTTCTTCCCCGGGGATGGTGACTTTGAAAGAATCGACCGTGCCGGGAGCCTTGAAAACAAGTTTGTTTTTCTGAATGCTCTTCCACTTGCCGTCAGGGGCTTTACGCACCATGACCTCCGCCTCAACGAAACCTGCTTCGGCGTTGTGGACTCTGACTTCCACAGGCAGGGCGCTTTTGTCAGTTTCGATGTCGCTGCCCCGGAGCTCTCCCACAAGGCCGCTCCCTGCCCCTGAGATCTTTTTCAATCCCGTAAAGGGGAGGACTTCGGCACGGGTCTTGAAGGATTTGCCCGCGTCGATGGTGACTTGTTCAAAGCGCCACTCCGTTGAAGGAACAGCACAGCCGCCGAACCAGGAGTAGAGAAGCTGCAGCTCAGGGTAGCTCATGGTGATCGCCACACCTTTTCCTGTCACAGGATCAGCGTTGCCCAGCCATCCCCGGGCGGCACGGAACTGCCAGGTGTCAGTGGGGCGTTTGTTGGGCTTGATGCGGACGATCCCGTTGATGGTGGGGAAGAAAAAGTCATTTTTGACATTGCGTTCACCGATCATGTGGTGGAACCAGAAGCCGTAGACCAGAGGGGACATGGCGGCGTCCATATTTTCCAGATCGTAGTCGATGGTGATCTTGGCGGCATTTTTCCAGAGGATGTAATCTTTTTTCACCTTGAGAAAGTTGATCCCTGCCCCGGCATGGTTGCCCACAGATGTCACCACCACCCGGTCGGGGAACTTTTCAGTGGAAACAGCAAAGGGTTTGTTCCGCAGAAAGAAGCGGGATTTCGCCACGTTCCAGACATTTTCGGTGCCGCTGCCCCCCTCGACGGTGTCGATGAGTTCGCTTTTCATCTCTTTGCTGAAGATGCTCCAGAATCTTCCACCCAGAGGGTTGACCGTGATCTTGAACCAGGGTGAATCCACCCGGGTCATGAGGACATTGTCCACCTTGGACTGTTTGACCTCAAATGCCCCCAGCGGCAGCACCGCTGCCAGCAGGGCGAAAATTATAAAACGCCGCATAAAACTTTTCCTTTCTCTGTTTTTATTTCTTGGCTCTGTTCCTTTCACGGGCAGGTGAATAACTTTCCATTGTCCGTAAATCTTTTTACAGACCGCTTTTTATTTTTGAGTTTGCTCAAAAATGAAAAGCGTTACTGAAAAAGGTTTGGTAATCCTCCTTCGCCAAGGCTACGGAGGACAAGAAAGGGGTGGGGTTCGGGGAGTTTTTCCCCTCCCCGACTCCTCAAGCCTTATTTACCGACCTTTGTCGGAAACAGCGCCTATTTCTTTGCGCGTACTCGTATCTCATTCAGTCCATAATGACCGTCGCCCACAAGGGCGATTTTGAAACGGCACATCTTGCCGGGATTTTTAACGGTGTAGACATACTCTTTACAGCTTTCGTCGATCAGCTTTTTACTGATGGGTTTGCCGTAGGCGTAGGTGTTGATGATGACAGGATCACCAAAGTTCCCTGAACCGTCATCCCAGCTGACTTGCAGCTGTTTCAGAAGGTACCATTTGGTATATTTCCGGGTAACGATCTCTATTTCTGTCACATTTTGAGTGGTTTCAAACTCCCCGGTGACAGCCACTTTGAGCTGCCGCCAGCTGACGCCTGTGCCGTTGTTTCCGTCACAGAGGATATCGGGGGTCTTTTCTCTGGTAGGCTGACTGTAAGTGTATCTGAACGCCACTTCATCGGGGTACTTTGTGATCTTCGCTTTGCGGTAGGCTTCACGGAGGAGCTTTTTTGCCTCCTCAGGGGGCGTGCTTTTCCCGGCGGTAGGGGTGGTATTGCCCTCAAAGGGGAAATAAAGAAGCCTTCCGGGGAGTTCCGGAGAAGGTTTCCCCTCTTTCCCTGCTGCCACGATCTTTTGTATCATCTCTTCAGAAAGGGGCACATCAAAAAGGGCAAGTTCGTCAATGGCTCCGGGGAAGGAGGGGGATTTCCAATGACTTGCATTGTATCCCACAGCCAGATTTGAGGAGGAAAACTTTTCGGGCATCTCAAGGCGCTGGTAGGCAGAGAGTTTGCCGTTGAGATAGATCCGGCAGAAGCCCTCTTTGCGTTTGCCCCACACCACAGCGGCATGATACCACTCGCCCGGCTTGACCGCTGAGGCGGAGCACTCCACTCTGGCGGAGCTCTTTGCTGAACGCACATTGACCCCGAAATGTCCTCTGCCGAGATAGATGTAAAACCATCCCGGTTTATTGATCCCCAGTCCCAGAAGCATGGCGTGCCGTTTCAGGGGCAGTGCCCCGTCTGAGAGTTTGAACCAGAAGAGGGCGCTCCCCCCCTGAGGCGTCAGCCGGGCAGGATCAAAGGCAAGGGGAGAGCGTCCGTCAAGAGCCTTCCCGGAGATCCCCGGAACGAACTTTGCTCCCGGCAGTCCGAGAGCCAGAAACATCAAAGCAGTAATAAAAGCGTATTTCATAAACTCCTCTCTTCAAGGTCTCTGAACGGAGTCCGCTCCGCCCCAGAACCATTTTTTATATTCAGGATCCTGTAATGTTCTGACATGGACCGGCGTCACATGGTAATCGGCAAAAAGCACATTGGCATTGTGGTTGTGCCTTGTGGCATAAAAGCCTTCATTGGCACTGCGCCAGCTCCGGACCATCCATGAGTAAGTGTTGATCATATAGGTAAAATTATCTGTACCAGCGCCCTGAGAATCCATAAAAAAGGCAAGTTTCCCCGGCTGTTTGATCCGGTGGTAGGGGATGTTTGCATAGTTGTCTGCTTTCACCCCCAGCATCCCTGAACCGTTGAAGCCGTAATTGGGGAAGGAACTGGGTTTATAATCCTTGAGCCGGGCGGGGGCAAGGACTCTGGAAGGGCACTCCCACATCATCATATCAATATATTTCTGGTTGATCAGAACCTGATGGGGACGGTCACGGTAATCGCTGTACCAGTTGGGTTTGCGCCGGGGAACCAAGACCTTGTGATCATTGTAATACTGGCTCAAGGCAAGACCGATCTGTTTAAGTTTATTGATACAGCTGGCACTTTTGCCCCGTTCCCGTGCCTGCTGCAGAGCGGGCAGCAGCATGGCGGCAAGAATGGCAATAATGGCAATAACGACCAATAGCTCGATCAGCGTGAACGCTGATCGAATGAAGCACGGCTCCGCCGTATGAAGCATTTTCCTGCGGAAAATATGAAGCGCCCCGTTGGGGCATGAAGCGCTTGCTTTGCAAGCATTATAAGGCATTTTTTTGTTCTCTTTTTTCAGGTAATACAACGGTAAAACCCTAACTTTACGAGCAGCACTCACAAGGAGTTCGATCAGTGTGAAGCAGGCAGCTTTTTTCTGAGAGAGCAAGGCAATTTTCATAGCATCATCCTTTCATATTCAGTGTAAAAGTTTCTTTGATTGCCAATTCCGCAGGAGATGTGCGCAATAGCTCCAGACCATGGATCCCTTTGAGCCTGATTTCTTCAATAAGATCCACAGCGGCGCCCCCCAGTTCGTAGAAGGGCATGTCAAAACTTGTCAGCCGGTCGCCCCAGGGGGAGGAGTAACAGTTGTCACAGCCGATGACGGCAATATCCTTCGGGACCCGGATGCCCTGCCGTTCAAGAGCTTGTATGCACCAGACGGCGATCTGGTCATTCTGGCAGAAAAGGAGTTCCGGCAGCTTTTTGCGCCGGATAAGAGAAGCAAGAGTGTGGTAGATATTGTAGTAACTGCAGCAGTCGGTCAATATGTGCTCTTTTTCAAAGCTGAAACCGCACTTTTCAAAAATATTGATGAATTTTCTGCAGCGCAGTGAGGCTTCATAGGTCACATAGGGGGTCTCGCGGAAAAAAAAGTCGATCTCTTTGTGCCAGCATACGACGCCGACACGGGAGATGGAATTTTTGCGGAGCTGATGGGCAAGTTTTTCAAAAGCAGGTTCCAGATCGGTCATGACACACCCCATGCCTTCAGGATCACGGGAAAAGGCTGAAATCATCACCTGAGGGATGCGTTTGTCTCTGAAAAGTTTGTTCAAAGGGGGATCATGGCGGTATTGCCGTGCCCCCAGATGGATGGCTCCATCCACCTTGACGGCGATCTCGCTGATAAATTCCTCAACCAGTTCTTCCGGAGCATCCGGCGCAGGCAGCTGAAGCATCAAAGTTGAAATATTCTGTTCAGCCGCCCGGTCGATGATGCCGTAAATGTACTGCTGGATGCAATCTTTGTTGGCGCTTGATGCCAGATAGTCGGAAAGCCGCCGGGGGATCACCACTGCAATATTGGGGAAAGGTGTACGCATTTTCCGTGCTTCGGGGAGAGCTTCCCATTTGTAAGTGCTGACATGGCTGACCACTTTGCGCCGCTCCAGTTCGGCGTAGGCTTTGGCGGCGGTGGAGCGGTCGATCTGCAGCATGGATGCCGCTATGCGCTGGGAAGGCAGAACACAGCTTTCCCCCGTATGGTATTTGATACGCTCATGAAGGGCATCCGCCAGCTGCAGATAGAGAGGCTCCGGCAGTTCCGGGTCAAAAGTGATACCGGTCAAATCCAATTTATCAGCCATAAAACCTCCTTATTTCATACTTTATTATACCCCGGTTAAAGGATATTTGCAAGACAAAATCAATAAAGTTTATACTGAATTCAAAATAATTGGCAGGTATTATACTGCCAATTATCCCCCTGATACCGGAAAACCCTTTGAGTGAGTATGGTTCTGCACAGTCCGGGTGAATTAGGGCGCTGCCTTTGAGCGTTGACACCATTTATTTTCTGTTCCGGGCAACTGAAAAAGGCTGCTGCCCACCCTGATCAAGGTTTCAGCAACAGCCTCTGAAGACAAAAAAAATGGCGAGAGAGACGGGGATCGAACCCGCAACATCCACCGTGACAGGGTGGTACTCTAACCAATTGAGCTACTCCCCCGCGCAAGAAAGAGAAAAAAGTCCAGTCGTCACTTTTTTCGCTTGAGGCAAAAAAAATGGCGAGAGAGACGGGGATCGAACCCGCAACATCCACCGTGACAGGGTGGTACTC
This sequence comes from Victivallaceae bacterium, assembly GCA_045596885.1. Lineage (GTDB taxonomy): Bacteria > Verrucomicrobiota > Lentisphaeria > Victivallales > Victivallaceae > UBA1784. The sequence goes on along the minus strand of JAZODE010000015.1, from coordinate 10,183 downwards.
TAACCAATTGAGCTACTCCCCCGCGTAACTGAAAACTTGTTCGTTTCGTTTCGCAGTATCCATAATATACACCCTATTTCGTGAAATTCAAGACGGAAAATGTAAAAAATCCGCAAAATTTTCAATTTTTTTCAACTTTCTCCTCTCCTTACCGGCATTTTTCCCGGAAAAAACAATATCTTTTTAAGCCTTATCAATAGAAATGCTCTTGTAATTTCCTGAAAAGTGTGGTATTATATACTGATTTCAACAAAACTGATGACATAACATAAGGAAGGAAATGTCTATGAAAAAATGGTTGTCGCTGATCGTGCTTGCTGCAGTGTCGGCAGCTGTGGCGGCGGAGTTTTCCGTGAAACCGGAAAACGCCGTGATCGTCGTGGATCAAAAAGCCGGTCGGGTCGCCCGTCTGGCTGCAAAGGAACTGCAGTATTTCATCAAAATGATGACGGGGAAAACCGTTCCCGTATCTGCCAAAGCCGCCCCCGGAAAGTATGTTTTCCTCTTTGAAAAGCCCGCCAATGTGAAACTCAAACCCGAAGAGGCGGTGTGGGAAACCACAAAAAAACAGACCCGCTTTTACGGGGATTCATCCTATTTCCACCCCCGTGCCTCTGATGATGCCGTCTTCCGGAGCAGATCCCGCACAGGTGATCTGACCGCTGTCTACGACTTTCTGGAGCGGCAGCTCAATTTCCTCTTCCTCGCCCCCGGCACTCTGGGAACCAGCTACACCCCCGGTGCTCTCCTCAAACTCAAAGAGGGCAAAAATTCCTGGGATCCCGGCAGACTGGTCAAGCGGGGACTCCGTCCCGGAACTGTCGAACCAAAAAGGGTCGTCAACGATCTGAACTACCCCGAATTCTACCGCCAGAAAGCCAAAACCGACCTCCCCAAACGCAATCAGGATGTTTACCGCTGGCTCAAACAGATGCGTATGGGATCCAGCGCCCACTTCTCCTACGGACACGCTTTTACCACATGGTGGCACAAATACGGTGCAAAACATCCTGAATACTTTGCGCTCCACAACGGCAAGCGCGCCCCCTGGGGCTCCGCCGCCAATGTGAGCAATATCAAGATGTGCCCCTCAAACAGAGGACTCATCAAACAGATCGTCGAAAACTGGAAATCCCAGAAACACCGCTCCCCCATGATCAATGTCTGCGAAAACGACTGGGGCAACTACTGCAAATGCGCCCAGTGTCTCAAGCTGGATGCTCCCAAGCCGGGAGAGGCATGGAACGCACACCTGACCGACCGCTACATCTGGATGGCTAACGAGGTCATCAAAGAAGCGAGGAAGATCGATCCCAAAGTCAAAGTCGGTTTCTACGCCTACAGCGTCTACCGTTACCCGCCCCGCAAATTCAAGGTGGAGCCCGGTATCGTCATCGGATTCGTCCCCGCCATGAACAGCTATCAGAAGACCGACGAAATGTACAAAGAGTGGCGCAAATGGGGCGCCAGAGAGATGTTCCAGCGTCCCAATGACCAGCATATCAACACCGGACTTCCCATGGGATTTGAGGAGATCATGTTCAAGCATTTCCAGGTGGGCTACCAAAACGGTATGATCGGTACCGACTACGACTCCATCCACGGATTCTGGGCGTCAACAGGTATCGCCGACTACATCCTTGCCCGTGCCCATGTCTATCCGGAAAGAACTTTTGAAGAGCATCTGAATGAATACACTTCCGCCTACGGCGCCGCCGCTCCTGAGGTCAAAGCCTATTACGCCTACTGGCGCAAAGAGATGTACGAAAAGCGCCTCATGCCCAACCGGGAAAAGATCGCTCAGAAAGGACGCTACGGCAACTTCAGACGCGGTCTTATGTGGGATCTTGACAAATATTATACTGTAAAAGATTTCGACACCACCGATGCCATCTTGAAAAAGGGGCTCAAGAAAAAGCTGGGTCCCCGGCAGAGGGAACTTCTGGAACAGCTGCTGCTCTCAAATCAACACGCCCGTCTTACCTATCTGGCTATCGCCGCCAAGGGTGCCAATAAGCTCCCCGCCGCCAAAAAACTCCACGACTTCCGTGAAGCCAACTGGGATAAGGTCAATATGTACTGGCACCGCCTTTTCAACATCGAAGCCGGTTTCGGCGATGTGACAGGGGGAAAACTGGCAGGAACCTTAAAAAACTTCTCTCAGGGAACCCCCCTTTCTGAATACTGGTTTTTTGCCCCCGATCCCAAAAATGAAGGGGAGAAACTCAATTGGAAAAATACTCTTTTCACCGAAGCTGAAGCCTGCTGGGAAAGAGTCTGTATCACCACCGGCTGGGAAAATCCCGGCAGACATGCCCACCCCGGCTTGAGAAAGTTCATGAAAAACTACGACGGCATCGGCTGGTACGCTCTGCGTCTTGCCGTTCCCAAAGGGTGGAAGGGCAAAAAGATCTGTCTGCTTTTCGGCGCTGTTGATGAGTCCGCATGGGTCTACCTCAACGGCAAATACTGCGGCGAAAGGGTCTTCAAGGATCCCGATGACTGGAAAAAATCTTTTTCCATCCGCATCGACCAGAATATCAACTGGAATTCCCGCTGGCAGACCATTGTGGTGAAAGTCCGTGATACCAACGGTCAGGGAGGCATCTACCGCCCTGTGACTCTGGCTGTGGAGTGAGGAAAGCCCTGTTCGCATGAAAAATACCGGAATCAAAGTACTGCTGGTACTTCTGATCGTGACCATTGCCCTTGCCGGGTATTTTATCACCACCGCCCTTGACCGTCTCCGGGAGTCCAATTACCATCTGGCGGACACATTGCGCAATGTGAAAACTGTTTCCATTGCTCCGGCAGTTCAGGAGTCCTCCCCCCGGAAGGCGCTCAAGGGAAAGGCTTCTGAGGAAGCGCTTTTTGCCAACAAAAAGTTTTTCGCCCCCGAAGCTGTCACCGGGGGCAGGATCATCCGTGCCACAGAAGCGGAGGCGGGGAACCTGAATCCTCTGACTTCCAACGAAGCTATGGCATCTTCCTTCAACGGACTGTGCTCCGCTTCACTGGGGACGAGAAACTATGCCAAACCGGAACTCTGGGAGCCTTTGATGGCGGAGTCCTGGGAGATTTCACCTGACCGCAAAAGCTACCGCATCAAGCTGCGCCGGGGGATCTTGTGGCATGACTTCACCGATCCCGTGACAGGGAAAAAGCATAAAGATGTGGAGGTCACGGCAAAGGATTTTAAATTCTTTGTGGATACCGTCAAAAACGAAGATGTCAACTGCGCCCCTTTGCGGGTCTATTACCAGTACCTTGACTCCATCGAGGTCCACAACGACTACGAATTCACCGTCAAGTGGCGCAAAGCCTATTACAACTCTCTTTCCTCCACACTGGGGATGTCTCCGCTGCCCCGGCATTTCTATGCCCCTGACGGCAAATTTGACGGCAAAAAGTTCAACGACGACCACCGGCGCAACCGTATGATCGTGGGCTGCGGACCTTATATCTTCCACAAGTGGGAACGGGGACGGCGGCTGATCTTCAAGCGGAACCCGAACTATTTCGGGATCAACTTCAAGGCGGCGCCTGCCATCGACTATCTGGTCTTTGAGATCATCAAGCACCCCAACACCCGCTTTCAGGCGCTGCTGGGGGGGGATCTGGACTGGCTGGGATTGCTCCCCGATCAGTATATCAACCGCACAAAGACAAAGGAGTTCACCTCAGGCAAGCTGAAAAAGTTCCGTTATCTGCTGCCCCAGTACAGCTATATCGGCTACAATCAGAAAAATCCCCTCTTTCACGATAAAAGAGTCCGGCAGGCATTGACCATGCTGGTGGATCGTGAAAAGATCAAAAAAGAGATCTACCGGGGACTTGCCGAAACGGCTGTCACCCCCTTCATGCCGGGGAGCGCCTTTGTGCCCGAAGATCTGAAACCGTGGCCCTACGACCCCGAAAAGGCGGCGGCGCTGCTCCGTGAAGCAGGCTGGCAGGATAAGGACAAAGACGGCATACTGGAAAAGGATGGACGCAAATTCACCTTTACCATGATGCAGATATCAGGTCACTCCATCCAGCAGCGCATGATGCCCATGCTCAAAGAATCCTTTGCCAAAGCCGGTATCGACATGAAGATCCGCAATGTGGAGTGGTCGGTCTATGTGCAGAATCTCAACTCCAGAAACTACGATGTCTGCTGTCTGGGGTGGTCAAGCTCCTTTGATCCCGATCTTTATCAGGTGTGGCACTCCTCCCAGATCGCCAACGAGGGGAGCAACCACATCAGCTATAAAAATGGGGAACTGGATAAACTTCTTGAGGAGCTCCAGGGCACCTTTGATATGAAAAAGCGTATTGAGCTGGGACACCGTGTCGCCCGTCTGCTCCACGAGGAGCAGCCCTACACCTTCCTCTTTTTCAGCAACTCTCTGACCGCTCTTTCCGGGCGCTACCGCAATGTGCGGCTCTTCCCCGAAGGTTTGCCCGGAGATCTGGTCTACACCCCTGAAAAAGAACAGCTCAAAGTAACAGATCTGTGATCGACGCAATTTTAATCCCAAACAAAAAGGAAAAGAATGTGAAAAGAAGGAAAACGCATCCATGGATCGGACGGTCAGCTTTCACCCTGATCGAGTTGCTTGTTGTAATTGCCATCATCGCTATTCTTGCTGCCATGCTGCTGCCTGCTTTGCAGAAGGCACGGGACAAAGCCAAGGAATCCAGTTGTCTTTCCAATTTGAAACAGCACGGTAATGCCATGCTCAACTATTGTGATGACAACAAGGAGTTTGTCCCTCTGGCTGAGCTCGCCGGAGGAACTTACAACGGCCTTGCCACTGCAGGAAATCCTGCGTGGTTCGTCAAAGTGGGTCCCTATCTGGGAGCGCGCAGTGTGAATTTTTACCAGAATGAACTGCCTGCGCCCAAAGTTTTCATCTGTCCTGCGGCAAAACATACAGACACGACGCAAAGCTCCTACTGCGTTCCATGGTATGTTGCCAAAGGCGCCCCCAAACAAGGAGAGTTCCGCTGCGGCAAAGTGACACAGATGCGCAAACCTTCACAGAAAGTTTATCTGACAGAAACTGCCATGGCGGCACAGTTCAACTCCTCCGACAGGGGGAATTATGTTTCAAAACATGATGGAGAAAAGGTACAGCTGCTCACATGGTTCGACGGACATGTGGGGAGAATGAACAAAGCTTACCTTTTTGATTTCCGTACAACTTATCTGGATAACTATTACAAATGAAAAAAACATCTGTCTGCTTTCTGTTGGCTCTTTCGGCGCTTCTGCAGGCGTCGGAGGTGATGGACTTTGAAAAAGATTCAAAAGCGTGGTATGTCAGAACCTATGTCGGCAGCAAATACACGCCCAAAGCGCCGGGAATGAGCTTTGAACGCTCCTCTCTCAAGGCAAGAAGCGGCAAAAGTTCTCTGGAACTCAACGCCGCTTTGCCCGGCAGGACCTTCCACTTCAACTGCGCCATCCCCCGTCCTGCGGTGCCGGGGGGCGTGAAGCTTGATTTCCACTACTTTATCGCTGAAAGCTCCGGCAAATGCGCCGTCAGCGGCCGCATCATGCAGCTGGATTCTCAAGGCAAACCCATCAAGCCCTACTCCTTTTTCACCGCCACCACCAGAACCGGTGAATGGCAAAATGCCTCTCTTGTGGTCTACCCCAAACCTGAATGCCGCAAACTTCAGGCGACCATCTGGTTCAAAGGCAAGATGCGCACCTATCTGGATGATGTCCGTTTCGGCGCTCAGAGCGCTCCCCAAAGTGCCGCCTTTCAGGGAGAGATCCTCTCAGAAGGCGCTTTCGGTACCTGGTTCGCCGCCCCCGCCGACCGGAAGGTCCCCCGGCAGGGAGTCCCCGGCAAAGTAACCAAATCCCCCACCTTGCGTCTGCAGGCAGCTAAAGGGGAAAAAGTCGCTGTGATCCTGGGCGTCGCCCCAAAGACCGCAAGCAAACGCCTGGAACTGGAGATCACCCCTCCCGGGGGGAATAAGAAGATCGTCAAGGTCAGCACTCTGGGATTTATCGAACTGCGCAACCCGGACAATCCGGCGATGAAAGGGTTCCACTCCGACCCTGTGCTGGCGGACTCCTCTGCCCCCGGCGTCCCCGGTGTCAACACCTGTTTTTATGTGCAGTTCATGGTTCCCCGCACCGGTATTTCCGGAACCCTCAAAGGCTCCGTCAAGCTCAAAGCTGAGGGCAAAACTGTTGCCCAGGTGCCCTACGAACTCAGAATAAGGAATTTCACTCTGCCCCGATACCCCCGGCTCAAGACCTATATGCCCATCCGCGCCCACAAGGGGTTCCGCAAATTTGACAAGCGCCGATCCGACCTCATCGTGGATGATATGCTCAAACTCTGTATGGCTGAAAGGATCAATCCTCAAGGGGGCATCGAGATCAAAAAACCCAAATTTGAGATCCGCAACAATATGCCTGTGGCAGTGGATTGGAGCGCCTTCGATGCCAGCATGAAACGCGTCGCCATAGATTGCGGCTTTGACCGGGTGCGTCTGCCGCTGCCCACCTTCGGCGCCAACGGCGGATGGTTTTCTCAGATGAGACATAAAAAAGAGCCGGAGTTCATGGGGAAAAAGCTCCTTTCCCCTGAGGGATTAAAGTACCTCGGAGAGGTGACACGCCTTTACTATGAAAGGATCAAAGAGAAATATCCCCATGTCACAGGTTACGCCTACTTCTACGACGAACCGCCGGCGTGGCTGGAAAAGGATGTGAAAAAACTCTTTGCCGCCGTTATGAAAGCTGCTCCCGACTGCAAGATCTACCTGACAGGAGGACACAGTCTTGAGTATATCGACTACGCCTACGCCTTCTGTATGCCCCTTGCCCCCGGATTCATCTGGAGCGAAAAGGAGCGCAGCCGTCTGGGAAACAGGGAGATCTGGCACTACAACTGGAACGCCCCCCTGGATAACAGCACCTACCACATCAACCGCCTCTATCCCTGGCTCTGCTACACCGTCAACGGCTGCGGCGTTCTGGGGTGGCACAGCAACCACACAGGTCCGCTGAATGACCCCTGCAATCCGTGGACAGATATGGAACGGACCTATCAGTGCGGTCATGTCGCCTACTTCTATCCGCCCCGGAACAGTTCTGAAACCATTACCCCCTCTCTGCGTCTCTTCCACCGTGGAGAAGCTCTTGAAGATTACGATTACATCAAACTTCTTGAGGAAAGCATCGACAGACACTTCCCCGGAGAGGGGAGACGGAGGCTCCTTGAGATGATGAAAGAGGTGATCCCCGAAGCGCCATTCAAATACCTGAACGATCCCGACAGGATCACTGCGGTCCGCAACCGCATCGGCGATGAGATCGAAAGTTTCCCCGCAGCTCCTGTTGTGCTGCTCCAATCTGATCCTGTTGAAAACAGCTCTGTGCTGCTTCCGGAAATCACCTTTACCCTGCGGGGCGCTGCCGGAACAGTCATCACGCTTCCCGACGGTAAAAAGTACACAGTGGGCAAAAACGGGAAGAGCACTTTCAAAAGCGTCCTCCCCAAATTGGGCATGAACAAAGTTGTTTTCACCGTTGAAAAGGGTAAAGCCCGCAAGAAGATCTACCGGCAGTACACCCTTCTGGCAGACCCCTTGCTTGTGGAGTTCAAAAAACTGGCGGTCTCTGCCGGGGACAAAGCGCTGCTCAAAAAATGTGAAACGGCTCTTTACACCCGTTCCATGCGCGATGCCGTTGCCAAACGGGTCGCCGCCATCAAGGAAAGCCGTCTGCAGAAAGATCTTGCCGCTGCCCGCAAGCTGAGCTCCCCCTTGAGCAAAGCTCTGCTGCGGCAGGCTGAAATGTGCTTCAAGTGGCAGTTCCCCGAGCGGACCGCTTATTACATCGACCTTGCCCGCAAAGTCCCTGCGGCAGCAGCCGAAAGCAGCGTCAAAGTCACCCCCTTTGTTGACCGGGAGCACTTCGGCGTTGAGCTGGATAACGGCATCATTACCGCAAGATTTCTGGAAACCGGGGGACGGTTGATCTCTTTCAAGGTCAACGGCACCGAAACTTTTGCCCGTCCTGAGTGGAAAAAGGTGCTCTCTCCCCGTGAGCGTGCCCGGCGGCAGCCTGACAAGAGTCTGGTGCTGAATATGCCCGAATACGGCGGCATGGAAGATGCTTCAGGCTCCAACCACCGGTGGACCATTTCAGCTGTTGACTGGGATATGGAGATCCTTGAACTTTCTGAGCGTCAGGCGGCAGTGGCATTTTCAAGCATGATCCCCGGAACGCCTTTCCTGCTCCGTCGGGTGGCGACTTTGAAAAAGGGTGCTTCTGAGCTCCAGTTTGACTATAACATCCGCAACACCGCCCCCAAAGATCTGCAGTCAGACGATCCTGAAAACTTCCAGTTCCCTTGGCGTCTGCGTCTGCTCCCCGGCATCGGCGCCGATGGTGCCGCCAATGACCACCTCCATTTCTTTGCCGTCAAAGCTCCTGCCAAGGTCAGGATGAACTCCGGAGCGCCCTCCTTCTACTCCGGTCTTTTCCAGCTGAAAACGCCTTATGCGGGAGCCTTTGACACCAAAGCTCAATGCGGATTCCTTCTTACGGGGACTCCGGAAATGGTCCGTTACTCCTACATCTGGTTCGACGACCGGGCGCGGAACACGGCAAAAGAGCCCCTTTACACTCTTGAGATATTGCGTTCATTCCTGCTCAAGAAACCGGGCAACGACCACGACAACACGCCCCTTGCCATCCACCCCGGCAAAGAGCTGAGTTTCCGCATCTTCCTGAAAGGTTTCAGCGGCGCTGCCGGTGAAAAGGCATGGAAGGAAGCCTTTGAGAAGGTGAAATAAAATTTCGCCCAAAAAAATGGGGGCTGTTGCAAAAGCAACAGCCCCTGTTTTTTTAGAGAAAGAAAGTCTTACTCAGCAGCAACTTTTGCAGCGGCTTTGAGCAGACAATCCTTTGCGCCGATACGGATCATGTTCTTGTGGTCGGGGATGGTTTTCCAGGCATCTCCTGCGGCGATGATCTTGCCGCCGCGGTCCATGAAGTTGACCAGGATCTTGATCCAGCCGTTTTTGATCAATCCTTTGCCCCAGGCGTCAGGACCGTTGGGCATGATAAGAAGATCAGTTTCATCCAGATTTTTCAGACCGGTCTTGACAGCCAGAGCGGGACATTTTTCCAGAGTGGTGATCTCTTTGATGGTCTGAGCGTGTCCGTTGAGGGCTGCGCCGCTGCAATAGGAGACACGGAGAGGACGGAAGGAGGCAACAGGCAGTTTGGGGGTGATCTTCACGCCGGTGGCGTAGTAGACACAGCCCACAAAGATATCGTGGGTGGAAGGCAGGTATTCAGGATGGAAACTTGTGGCAATGACTTTGCCCTTGCCGTAGGTTCCGGCGATGAGCGCCGGGGTGTTGAAGAAACTTACACCCGCTCTGCCCAGAGGACTGAGGCTGCTGGTGTAAAGAGCGTAGGTTTTGCAGCTGCCTTTGTTCCACTTGGCTTCTCTGGCAATGGGACCGCGGGAGTAGCGGACCATGCGTTTCCCGGCTTTGATGCCCAGCAGTTTGGCACCTTCTTTTGAAAGGTCGATCTGCACATCGCCCCGGGCACCCACCGCTTCACGGATATAGGTGTAAGGCATGAGCTGTGCTCTTTCGGGACGGTTCAAGGTGATGTGGAATCCGGCGCAGATACCCACGTATGCGCCCCCCTTGCGGACGAAATCCTGCAGGGCTTTCACACCCTCTTTGCCCATGGATTCCATCTGCAGCTGGCTGGAGCCGCCGGGCATAACGATCATGTCAAGACCTTTGAGTTTGCCTTTGCGCAGATCTTCGCCATTGAGCAGAGTCATGTCGATCTGGGGGGAGTAGTGGAGCAATCTTGCCAGCAGAAGCACGCCGCCGCCCCGGCTTCCCTTGTCGATGTAGAAGCCGGTCTTGATCTTTTTGCCGGTGTACCTGGGGGCACATTTTTTTGCGGGCGCTGCACACTTTTTGGCAGGTGCAGCACATTTGGAGGCGGCACAGCCTGCACAAAGAAGCAGTGCAGGAATCAGTGCAAGGAGCATTTTTTTCATTTTTTTTCTTACCTTTTTTATTTTTTTGCTATATTCCCTATATGGGTAGATTTCTATTCTCTTAAACTTTTAAGCGGCACAATACTATTGCAAAAATTGCAATAGTGTTGTGCTGAAAAAGGTTTGGAAAAAAGGGG
>JAZODE010000014.1:0-20892 GCA_045596885.1 Victivallaceae bacterium | reverse complement strand
TGTCCCACTTGGCGCATCCGGGGGTATCGGGGGAGCGGCGTCCGCAGCGGTTGTAGACAGAGAGCATACCCATGCCCACAACGCTCTTGGTGTAGCTGCCCATGAGCCAGTGCATCACGTCGATGTCATGAGCACCCTTCTGGAGCAGCAGTCCGTTGGAGTAGCGCTGTTCGGAGTGCCAGTCACGGAAATAGGCGTCGCCGCCGTAGCAGACAAAGTGGCGGCACCAGCCCACCTGCAGTTCGCCGATAAGACCTGAGTCGATGATCTCTTTCATCTTGAGGACTACGGGGAAGTGGCGCATGTTGTGACCGATGAAAAGTTTGCTGCCGATGCGGTAGGCGGTTTCCAGAATACGGTCGCAGCCTTCGATGGTGATCGCCATGGGTTTTTCCAGATAGACAGCTTTACCGGCTTCGAGGGCGGCGATAGCCATTTCCTCGTGGAGATAGTCGGGGGTGGCGATGTGGACGGCGCCGATGGAGTCGATCTTGAGCAGATCACGGTAATCGGTGAAAGTCTGAGCTTCGGGGAATTTTTCCTTGAAGTTGTCAAGAGCTTTCTGGCTGATGTCGCATCCGGCGACGATTTCGACTCCCTTTTCGGGACGGTGCATCTCAAAGCCGTGGACGCCCCGTCCGCCGGTGGCGATCAGACCTACTTGCAATTTTTCCATGGTGGATATCCTTTCGTTGATACATTGATGCAAAAATAGCCTCTCCATGTAATATAAATCAAAAAGGTGTTTTATGCAAGTCAAAACTCTTTGAGAACAGGGGGGATTTGCAAAATTAAAGCTGTTTTTCTCCGGTTTTCATGAGTGCTGCGGCATAAAAGAGCACTTGTATCAAGAGAGACCGCAGCTCCTCACCTTACCCTCAGAGGGCTGAGAAATCATCTTTTCTCACGGAGAAAAATGAAAATTATTTGCAATTTTTCCCTTTTATGTGTATATTATTACGATGTATTATAAAACGTGACTCTGTCCCTTTATGCCGGGGACAGAACGGATTTACCAAATTTTGGAGTATTTTATCATGGCTGAAACACTTTCCCGCTCAAGTTATCTTTCCCGCAATGTGGGGGATTTCCCCGCCGAAATGGAAATCAACGGCCGCCGCTACGTCAAGATCGACGATCTGCGCTACGGAACCAATCCCCACCAGCCTGCTGCCAGCTACCGTCCTGTTGACGAAATCGGCGTCATCGGCGGTATGGAGGTGCTCAAGAACGGCAAAAACGGTCTTTCCCAGACCAACTTTGAAGATATCTCAGGCGCTCTCAATATCGTCAAATTCTTTGATGTTCCCGCCTGTGCCGTCATGAAACATGTCAACCCCTCCGGCGCCGCCGTCGCCGTTCCCGGCGAAGACCTGAAAAGCGTCTACATCAAAGGACGCGATGCCGATGCCCGCGCCGCTTTCGGCAGCGTCATCGCCTTCAATGTCGAGGTGGATGGTGCCACTGCAGAAGAGATCATGTCGACCTTCTGCGAATGTGTTGTGGCTCCTGCTTACACCGCCGATGCTCTGGCGATCTTCAACGACGGGGAAAAGTTCAAACTCAACAAGCACATCCGCATCCTCAAGTGCGGCGATCTGAACACCATGCCCAAGTTCACCGGTGAGACCAGTGCCATCCATCAGACCTACAAGGTCCTTGCCGACGGTACCATCATCGTCGCCGCCCCTTTGACCACGGCTCTGCGTTCCATCGCCGATCTGAAACCCGCCGAAGGCGAAAACAGCCGCTGCGGTCATCAGGTCTCCACTGTGGAAGCAACTGAACAGCAGAAACTTGATCTGCTTTTCTCCTGGTATGTGAACTTGAGCGTCCGCTCCAACGGCGTGGTCATCGCCCAGAATGGTCAGACCCTTTCCGTCGGCACCGGAGAACAGGATCGTGTGGGCGCCATCGAACAGGCTATCGCCAAGTTCCGTCAGAAATACACCGGTACCGGCACTCTTGAAGGCTCCGTCATGTCAAGCGACGGCTTCTTCCCCTTTGAAGACGGTGTTGAGACCGCCGCCGCCGCCGGTATCAAAGCCATCATCGCTCCTGCGGGGTCACTCCGGGACGCCGATGTGATCAAGCGCGCCAATGAACTGGGCGTCGCTCTCTTCCACGCTCCCGAACGGATCTTCTCACACCATTGATCTATTCTTGAAAGGAATCTTGCACCATGGATAACGAAAAAAACAAGCAGATGAATGCTGAAATGTCCGCCGCTCTCTTTTCCGAAAGAGAACGTTTTGAAATGCTCTTTGCTGAACACTGGAAGAAAGTCGCCGTCATCGGCGTCCTCATTGCTCTGGTGGTGGCTCTTGTCTTTGTCGCCTGGGGGATCACCAACCGTTCCGCCATCAAGGCGGCACACGCCTTTGCCGATGCTGCCGATGCGCCTGCCCTTGAAAAAGCTCTGGCTGAGAATGCCGGAAAAAAAGGCGCTCTTACCGCCCGTCAGCGGTTGGTTCAGCTTTACATCGACGGCAAAAAGTATGATGAAGCTCTCAAACAGCTGAAACTGGTTGCTGCCGATCCCGAAGCCGACAGCAATATCCGGGGCAATGCCGCTGTGACCGAAGGATTGATCCTTGAGCTCAAGGGCAAAAACAAAGAGGCTGCTGATCTTTTTGCTAAAACAGCCGCCAGCGCCAATTACAAAAGTGCTGTCCGTCTGAATGCCGCCGCTGCCGCCGGCCGTCTCCTGGCAGCTTCTGATCCCAACCGTGCCGCCGCTGTTCTGGAACAGGCTTCAAAACTCATGGCGGACACGGTTGCTGCAAGACAGGCTCTTGAAAGCGTCCGGGAGCTGAAACTGGCTCTTGACAACGGTGAATTCGGCGCCAAACCCAAGGCTAAAACGCCCAAAGCAAAATAAGTTAAGCATCTGACGATTGCTTTTTACAGGGGGCAGAGGGAAAGTTGACAGAGACTTTTCCTGTTGCCCCTTTTTTGAATTTTTATAAAGAGGTCTTCAATATGGATTTTTCAGCTCCCACCAAACGGGAAACAGCCTTGCTCCGCTCTCTTGCCACCCGGCAGGGAAGGCGCAAAAGCTGCTGCTGCCGGTGTGAAGGAGTCCGTGCTGTGCGCGAGCTTCTGGCTTTTTTCCCGGATAATGTGCTTTTTTGCGTCGGAACTGAAAAAGCTCTTGCCGATATCCAGTTTGACCCTCTCCGGCTGAGAGTGCTGCCGGAGCATCTCTTTGAACAGATCTCCGGAACCGTCTCCCCCCAGGGGATCATCGCCGTGGCAGAGGTCCCTCAGGCGCCGGAGGCGATTTCAGGGGATTTCATCTTTGCCCTTGACGGCATCGGCGATCCCGGCAACTTCGGCACCATCGCCCGCAGCTGCCGTGCCGCAGGGGTCCGGGAGCTCTGGTACACCGTAGGCACTGTGGATCCCTGGAGCGACAAAGCGGTCCGCTCCGGCATAGGGGCGCAGTTCGGACTCAACCTCAGAGGTTTCCCCGCTCTTGACAGACTTCTCAGCGCCGCCGCCGCCGCCGGTTACGGCAAATTCTTTTATGCCGACCCCCACGGCGGGGAAAGCTGTTTCACAGCCCCCCGCATTTATGACCGTTCCGTGGTCATTATCGGCGGAGAACCTTCAGGCTCCCATGTGGAGCAGGCGCAGAGCATCAATATCCCCATGCCGGGAAATTACGAATCCATCAATGCCGCTCAGGCGGCGACGGTACTGCTCTTTGAGTATGTCCGCCGTCTGAGTCTCAAACAGGAAAGTTGAATATGGCGGCAGTCTACACTCAGGGACCCATTGCCAAAAGCATGATAAAAACCGCTCTGGCAATGATCCCTGCCACACTTGCCCTTTCAGGGTACAATCTTGTCGATGCCTACTTTGTGGGGCGGATGGTCGGTAAGACCGCAGCCGACGCCCCCATGGCGGCAATGGGCTTCACATTGCCTGTGGTTATGCTTATCGGCTGTCTTTTTCACGGTCTCGGTATAGGGGTGAGTGCTCCTGCAGCGCAGGCGCTGGGGGGCAACAAACTGGAGCGTGCCGCCAAAGGCAGCAGTTCCGGAGTCCTGATGATCATGCTGGTTTCCATCCTGACCGCCATTATCGGAATGAGCTGTGTCAAAAGTGTTTTCAGCTCTTTCGGCGCTCAGGGAGAGGTTCTTGAGCTGGTCATTGAATACATGGATATCTGGTATTTCGGATGTTTCACCGCCTCCATCGCCATGGCAGGTCACGGGCTGCTTATTTCTGTAGGCGACAACCGCATGGCAAGTACGCTCATGATGACCGGCATGATCATCAATGCCCTGCTGGATCCCCTGTTCATATTCGGCTGGGGATTCTTGCCCGCTCTGGGGATCCGGGGCGCCGCCCTTGCCACCATCTTTGCCCAGGCGACAGGAGGGAGCATTTCCATGTACATCCTCTGGCGCAAGCACCATCTGATCCGCTTCCGGAAGATCCCTTTGGCTGAACTGCGGAACTACTGGATCGTCACCTTGCGCTATGCCATCCCCGCTTCTCTGGGAATGCTCATGATGCCCGTGGGTATGACGGTCATCACCCGCCTGACAGCCACCTTCGGTACCGCCGCCATGGCAGGATGCACCGCCGCCGGGCGTCTGGAAACCATCGCCTTTGTGATCCCCATGTCTCTGGGAATGACTCTGACCCCCTTTATCGCCCAGAACTACGGCGCCCGGCGCTACGACAGGATCAGAGAGGGATTGATCTTTGCCTTCAAATTCGCCTTTGTTTTTCTCTTTGCCAGCGCCGTGCTCTTTGCTTTGCTGGCGCGTTTCATTGCCCCCCATTTCTGCAACTCCGCCGAGGCGCAGGATGTGATGGCAAAGTGCATCATGATTTCGGTCTGGGGACTTTCCGGAGTTGAGATCCACCGTTTTGCAGGATTTTCCTACACCGGCTGCGGACGCCCTGCTGCAGCGGCAATGCTCAACGGTATGCGTTTTCTGCTCTTTCTCATCCCCTTTTCTCTCATCGCCTGGTATTTCCGCAGTCTCAACGGACTCTTTGTTGCCCGTCTGGCGGCGGATGTGCTTTCAGGCGTTGTGGGAGCCTTCCTTGCTTTGCGGACCATCAACGCTTTGATCGCCAAAAGGAAAAAGTGATTTGCAATTTGCGGGAAAAGGGTTAAATTATAAAGAAAAGCAATATTTCTCAAGGAGTCATCGTGCGCACTGTTTTTCACACACACATCGGCAAGCCGGGTGAAGTTTTTACCCCGGAACCCAGAGAGGCAGAACACCTCTTCCGGGTTTTTCGTGCCCGTCCCGGTGAAAAGGTGCTGGTCATGGACGGCAAAGGCGGCAGGGGCGAAGCCGAGGTGGTGGATAAAAAACAGCTCCGTTTCACCGCTCTTCTGCCCGGGATCCGGCAGGAGATAGAGCTGGATCTTTACTGTGCCATCCCCAAAAAAGCCAAGCTGGATTCCCTTCTGCCCCAGCTCCCCGGATTGGGAGTGCGTTCCCTTCATCCCCTGCTTTTGGAGCACTCTGTTGCGACAGGTGAAAATACTGCCCGCTGGGAGCTGCTGCTGCGTGAAGGGTGCAAACAATCAGGCAATCCGAGGCTGCCCCTCCTCTTTCCCCCTGTTTCTCTTGACGAAGCCCTTCAAGAGGTGCGTTCCTCCGGCGCTGAACTCTATTTCGGTTCTGTGACCCCCGCCGATCCCGGCAGTGCCTCTCCCGGTCCTTTGCGTGCCTGGTTCGTGGGACCTGAAGGGGGATTCACGGCAGAAGAGGAACAAAAGCTTCTTGAATCAGGGGGACGCCCCCTGAAACTTGGCAGCTGGATCATGCGCCTTGAGAGTGCCGCCGTGGCAGGACTGGCTGTTCTCAGCCGTGCTTTGCCCCTTGCAGCTGTGGTCTGCACTCTCCTTTTTGCCGGATGCGGCAGAAAAGAAGATGTGCTCCGCCACCCCCTGATGATCCGTGCCGAACGCTGCCGGGCAGAAGGGGAACCTGTCCTTGCCATGCGCTTTTACAAAAGGCTTCTCCACCGCCGTCCCGACTCCCCTCTGCTGCGGCTCAAGATCGCCACTTTGTGCGATGAGGTGCTCAACGATCCCATCGGGGCGATTTATCATTATAATATCTATCTCAACATGGTCCCCGGCTCTCCGGATGCCCCCACAGTGGAAGGCTACCGGCTCATGGCAAGGGCGAAACTTTTAAGAGAGCTGAAAAGGGAGGCTCTCCCCAAGCCTCCGGCGGACACCTTTGATGAACAGCTTTTGCAGATCAAAACTCTGAAAGAGACCAATCAGCGCATCAATCGTTCCCTTGAAGAATTGGCAAAGCAGCATAAGGCTTTGCAGGATTATGTCCGCTCTCTCAGAAATTACTATGAACGGGGGAAAGCTGCCCCGGTGCAGAGAGAGGTGCTTTACACGGTCCGCTCCGGGGATACGCTTTCCGGAATAGCTGCTTTACAGGGGGTCCCTTTGCGCTCCCTGATGCAGGCAAACGGACTCAACAGTTCTTCTGTGCTCCGGAAAGGTCAGGTCCTCCGGATCCCGCCCCGGTGATGGGGGCACAGTTCAGTAAAAAGGAGTATTATCAGTGAAAAATATGGCGTTTGGGGTACTTTCTCTTCTCCTTCTTCTGGGGGCGGCGGGATGTTCATTTCTGAGCACTCAGGAGTATAAGGAGGTGGCTTTTTACGATCTTTCAGCAGAAAAAAATCTGCCCCGGATCACCTCTGTTCCTGTGGAATTCCGTTCCTTTACCGATGGTACCGGCAATGGTGTGCGTTTTCTCATCAGGGAACCGGGAGGGCGGGTCCGGCTTGACTCCTACAACTGTTTTTCGGCTCCCCCCGCCCAGTTGATCCGCCGCCGTCTGGTTGAGCTTTTCCCGGCGGCGTTTTCAGACGATTCTGTGAAAATCAGTGCCATCCTCAACCGCTTTGAATGTGACAGGCAAAAGGGGGTCGCCCTTATGGCTGTGGATTATCAGTTGAGCTGTAATAAACAGAAAAAAGCTCTCCGCCACCAAATTGAGGTGAAGATCCCTGTATTTGACGGTCCCGGCATTGCCGCCGCCCTTGAACGAAGTGTGATCCTTTCGGCACAGCGCCTTGCAGGCGAGGTCACAGCCTTCCGGAAACAGTGTGCCGCCATTAAGGAGAAGAAATGAAAAAAATATGCTGCCTTGCAGGAGCTCTTGTGCTGCTTTTCTGTTCCGGATGTGCCACATCCACCTTGAAATGGATCCCCGCCCAGCCCGGGGAAAAGAGCTCCGTCGGGAATCCGGTCCTCTGGCATCTGGAAGGCGTGAGCAACGGGATCTATCTTTTTTACTATATCCCCATCGTCTGCGGTCACTCCAGACGCCCGAACCGTTTTGATTACCAGTTCTTCCTCCACTGGATCAATGAAAAACATGCCTTGCGCCTTCTTGAGTGCAGACTCAAACCTCTCAAGGCTGATGGTACCGATGATGTTTCAGTGGTTTACAAATCCAACGGGTGGATCGGACTGGGGATCTTTTGGAGCCGCTCTTTCCTTGTGAAGGGCAAAGCTGTGAAAAAATTAAGGAAATAATACGAAAGTATGAGATAAATTGATAAAATCACTTGCAAAATTGCCAAAGTGATGCTATCTTTATAGGCGGAGTACTGTATTGACACCGGAAGGGTTGTCGCAGTGTTATGTTTTTTTAACTGAAATTAAGGATAAAATCATGGAAAGAAAAGTTATTATCGCCGGAAACTGGAAGATGAACAAAACGGCTGCTGCCGGTAAAGAACTGGTGGAGGCTCTGAAACCCCTCGTTGCCGATGTTACCGAAGCTGAAATCGTTGTCTGTCCTCCTTTTACCACTCTCAACGCTGTGGTCGCTGCTGCTGCCGGTTCCAACATCAAGGTCGGCGCTCAGAATGTCCACTGGGCTGAAAACGGCGCTTTCACCGGTGAAATTTCAGCAGAAATGCTGGTGACTTCCGGTGTGGAATATGTCATTATCGGTCACAGCGAGCGCCGCCAGTATTTCGGCGAGACCGACGCTACTGTCAACGCCCGTATGAAAGCCGCCCTCAAGGCAGGTCTTAAAGTCATCGTTTGCGTGGGCGAGACCCTTGAAGAGCGTGAAGGCAACAAGACCTCCGAGGTCATCGGCCGCCAGATCAAAGAAGGTTTCGCCGGGATCGAAGCTGCTGATATGGCAAATGTCATCGTTGCTTACGAACCCGTCTGGGCAATCGGTACCGGCAAGACCGCTACCCCCGAGATGGCTGAAGAGACCCACAAATTCATCCGTGAAACCGTCAGCGCCATTTTCGGCGGAGACGTTGCCGGCGCTCTCAGAATTCAGTACGGCGGCAGCATGAAACCCGAAAATGCCCGCGAATTGGTCGCTCAGGCTGATATCGACGGCGGACTTATCGGCGGCGCCGCCCTCAAAGCTGACAGCTTTGCCAAGCTGATCACCGAAGCTATCGGCCGCTGAGTCACATTCTACTTTTAACAGGAGCTTGCAGCGAATGGCTGGACTTACAGTTTTTCTTTATGTGCTTGTTGTGATCGCATCAGTGCTGCTGATCGGTCTTATACTGCTCCAACCCGCCAAATCCGGCGGTATGGGAGCAGCTTTCGGCGGCGTCGGTGAATCGGTTTTTGGCGGAAAGGCAAGTAACCATCTTACCAAGGCAACCGTCTATCTGACAGCGATTTTCTTTATCATTGCCCTGGCGCTTGCCGCTCTGATCGGTCACGGTGTCCGTATCAGCGGCGCCGGAAACAGCAGCGTTGATGCCTTGCTGAAAGAGCAAGCTGCGGCAGCTCCCGCTGCCAGGAAAGCAGAGCCCGCCAAGAAGGTGGCTCCCGCCAAGAAAGCAGAGCCCGCCAAGAAGGCAGCTCCCGCCAAGAAGGCAGCTCCAGCCAAGAAAGCAGAGCCCGTCAAGAAAGCGGTTCCTGCCAAATAAGGGATCTATTGAAAGAACAAGGAGTGAAAATCATGGGAAAAGCATTGAAATATCTTACACTGTTTTGTGCGTTGTTTCTTGTTGCCCAAGTGCAGGGCAGAGAAATGATGCGCCCCATTTTTACTCCTGTTTCGATCAAATTCCGTCTGGCACCATCTCCCCGTATCAAAGCGGGCTCCGTCTCCTCTGCCAACCGTGGCAGTTTGGCTCTTGTCAACCGCCGCTGGGGGGTGGTCGAGATCAACTACAAGCCCCGCTTTGATTACGAGAAAAACAGCTCTTCCTCCCGGAATAAAAACACCACTCCGGGAGTCTGGCTGGATGATGTGATTTGCGGTGTCCGGGTGATCCTCCGGGATCCGCAGAACCGGAATAATCCAGCCCTTGCTCTTTTTTCCACCCGTGTCGATTTCTGGACTGTACCTCTGGATTGGAAAGAGCATAAGTACTTTGTGTACATTCCTCCCGTTCTCATTGAAAGAGTCATGCCTCCCCGGAGAGTTGACTCCAAAGGCTTCCGGTCTGCATCCAAGAGCGTCCGGCTTGCATCTGAGAGCGATTTTTATGTCAGTGTGGTTTTCTTCCACAAAAAATGGGGCGTTCTGGGTGAAGGATTCTATGGCTTGAAAGGCCGTTCTCCCGGTGCCGATTTCAGGGAGTTGGCGCGGCTTGTTCCCTCCGCCAATGTTTTCAACGGCTCTATTTTGCCCCGTTCAAAGTCCCCCTGGGGACTCAACGATCAGGAACAGTTTGATTTGGAAAAACCTGCCTTCATCCCGGCTCCTCTGGATGAAGCAGCTATAGATAAAGCGGCAGTTGATGCCGCTGTTGAGGAGGCGGCACTTGCAGAGAGAAAACAGAAGAAATCTTCTTCTGCAAGTGGGAAGAAAAACAGAAGATCCAGAAGGTAAACTTATATTCCGGGACTTGCTAATGCAGAAGGATAACAAGATCCTGTCGATCGATATCGGCAGCAATAATCTCAAGATCGCAGAGTTCGTCTATGCGCCGGGCTCTTTGCGTATGACTAAATTTGCATTCCGCCCCTTTGATGTCAACCCTGAAGATGGGGAAGATGCGGATGTGATCGCTTTCATCAAAGCCTATAACCAGATGATAAACGAGAACGATTTTACTGCGACTCAGGTTCGCATCACTCTGCCCTCAAAACTCTCGTTTCAGCGCTTGAGCAAGCTCCCCCCCATCCCCGGCAGCCGTTCCGCCATTGATAAGATCGTCGAATATGAAGCCCGGCAGACCGTTCCATACGCCATCAACGATGTGGAGTGGGGGTACCAGCTGATCCGCCATCAGTGGGAGGAAAAGCGGATGGAAACCCAGGAGGATGGCACTCTGACCGAGGTCGTTGAGCCCCGCGAAGAGTACGAAGCCATGTTCGTGGCTGTGAAAACTGACCTTATCACTGCTTACACCGATGTGATAGAGGATTCCGGGAAAAAGGTCATTTCTGTTGAGATCGCCCCCATTGCCCTTTTCAATGCCGCTTTGAGTATTCAGGTCAAAGAGGCTGAGCCCACACTGCTTTTGAATATCGGCAGCCGCAGTTCCAGCTTGATGATCGCTGACGGCAACCGGGCGTTTATCCGTGACATCCCCATCGCCGGAGATACCATCACCAACCAGATCGCCAAGGAGTTCAATATCCCCGTTGCCGAAGCTGAACAGATGAAATTGCGCTACGGCTTTGTGGCTTTGGGCGGTGCTTACGAAGAGCCTGACTCCGAACTTGCGGCGACTATTTCCAAGATCGCCCGTAATGTCATGACCCGTCTCCATGGTGAGATCAGCCGTTCAGTCAATGTGTGGCGCGCCCAGCATGGCGGATCTGCTCTCAAGCAGGTGCTCCTTTCGGGCGGCAGCTCGACCATGCTCTATATGAGTGAATTTTTCCAGGAAAAGCTCCGGCTTCCTGTCACATATCTCAATACCTTCCCTGTTGTGGCTATTGACGATACTGTTGATAAGGAATTGCTTCAGAGCAAAGCTCCCATGTGTCAGGAGCTCATCGGCGCCGCGCTCCACAGTGTCGGCTCCTGCCCCATCAACATCTCTCTGCTGCCCAAGGTGATCCGTAAGCAGTACGAACTCAATGCCAAAAAGCCCTATTTCTACGCCTCAGCCGGTGTTCTTATTGCCTGTCTGCTTCTTTTCGGATTCGGTATCGACCAGCTGCTCCGGCGCGAAATGGGGCGTGTGGAAAAAGCACGGGGCGAAATCGAAAAACTTTCCAGAGTTGCCAAAGATGTTGACGGACTTCATGCTCAGAGCGTTTCTGCTGAGTCTTTATTGAAAGATTATACCCGGGTTTTTGATGCCCGTTCCGGTGTCAAAAAAGAGGGCTATTTCAAGATCCTTGCTGAGCTTCAGCGCATCATGCCGGACCAGATGTGGCTTGTTTCCCTTGAGCCTTCAGACATTCTTCCGCCCGAACCCAAGACAAATGTTGCCGCTTCTTCAGATGATATGGGCGGCGGTGATAACACAAACGCCAACCAGAAATTTGACCCTGTTGCCCATGCCAACCGCGACCAGCGCGAGATCAAATATCTTATTCTCAAAGGCTATACCATTTCTGTGAAGAACACTTTGAAGCCTGTCAAGGGTGCCAATGCAGATGTTTTCAAATACTTGCGTCAGTTCCGCGATGCTCTCAAAAACAGCACAGTGTTCAAGGCGGAAAGTCGCCTTTATACCAATAAAACGTCCGGAAACCTGATAGGTTTTGATCTTATACTTGAACTGCAAGAAACTCTCAGGAAGTAATAAAAGTGAACCGTTTTACCCGTAACAATCTTTTGTTGATCATAATCATCGCCTGTTCATGTCTGACGGCGGTCGGTTTGTTAGTCTTTTCAATCATCCGTTTCATTGCCATGAACAAGTGCATGGCGGAAGTCGAGGATATTGCCAAAAAGGTTTCTGAACTTTCAAAAAAGAATCCCCGTCCCCATAACAACAACAAGGCTCCTATTGAGAAAAATATTGCTCTTTACAAGAAAACAACAGATCAGCTGGCGCAGTATTTTCAGTCCCCCATGCGCAAAGTTGCTGAGGAATTCGTTCTGGGGTTGAAGGAAAAGAAGCCCCAGAAAGATACCCCTCTGACTGTGGAGCAGTTCCGCAAGTACTATGAGGATATGTGGAACAGCGGATCCAGTTATGTTGATAAACAGTACAACTACAATAATTTCCGTGATGTGCGCTTTACAAACTGGAATGCTCAGGTCGCAAAGTACCTTCCTGTGGCGCAGAAATGGACTACGGAACCCCTTACAGAGGAAAATCTGCCGGAGGTCCTTTTCTCTTACATCGGGATCCCCCGCACCATGGGCGAGCAGCCGGCAAATATGGCAAGGTATCTGAAAAGCTATCAGGTCGCTCTGATGCAAGCTATGTCTTCCATCAAGTATAACATCGAGGAGGGCGTCCGGGTTGACTGGTTCGGTTTTGATCCGGATCCCACTGCCGCTCAGATTGCCCAGAAATTCAACTCTCCCCGTGACCATTATCCCCGGATCGCTGCTGTTTGGGATATTTTCGGCGATGTCATCAAGCGCATGACTTCTTGTGCAAAGATGATCTCTTTTACCGATAAGAACGGCAAAAAGTGCAATGTCCCTTTCAACAAAGAGATCGTTAACAAACTCAATGATGACAAGATCCCTTTCTCCACCTATGACGACAAGATCGACACTTTCTACGGACTTGGACTGCGTGCCCTTTTGCAGAACACCAACTCAAAGGACAACAACTCTGCTGAAAATTTCCGGAACGCCATCAACGGCAACGATGAAGGTCCTTTCCGGGTTTACCGTATGCGTTTGACGGTGAGCTCTTCCATGGAGGGTATTCGCACTCTTGTCAGAGCACTTGAGGAAGCCTACAAAGAAGGTGATAAGGACGCTCCCTATCGTAAGAACAGTGTTTATGTGATCAGATCCATCGCTCTTTATGCTGAGCGTGACGGTGCTGCTTTGATATTTAAGGCAAGAGATGAAGAAGCCAATCCCACAGAAGCGAAAAAACAACAGCCCGCCCCCCAGGCTGCTCCCCGTGGCAGAGGACGGGGCAGAGGACGCGTTGCTGAAGCTGCTCCTCAAGAGCAGAAAGTTACTGAAGCCGATCGTGAAAGAGCACGGTTGGAACTTGAGAAAATGTATGCAAATAAGCCGTATTACGAACGTCCCGGTTATGGCGATGTGCTTATAGGTGATGATAAAACTTGTAAAGCGGTTATCGATTTTGATTGTTTTCAACTCAAGTAAGCTAAAGGAATCACATTTTGGACTTTATCAAACGCCATTACGAAAAGTTGCTCCTGCTGCTGATGCTGGTGCTCTTTATCGGTATTATGATTTATGTGGTCGGCATTGCTGAAAAGACACGCAAGCACAAAGATGATGCCCTGACCGTTAATGAAAAAGTGCTTTTGGAAAATCCCGTTGTTGCAAAGAAAGGTACTGAAGCAGAGTTCAATATTTCAGTGATCCTTGCCACGGGCAAAAGTGACTGGCAGCCTTCCACTCAGCGCGAATTTTTCACGCAGGGGGCAAAAAGTGTTCCGGAGACCTACAGTGACCTTGTTGCACCTGTCAGAATTTCCACCTGTCCTCATTGCAAAGAGTTGATCCCCCGCTATTATTTCAAGACCGGTCTTTCATGTCCTGCCTGTGCCAAGGGACTCCATGATGTATCAATCCTTGCCAAACAGCGGCGCCGTCTGGTGACTGAAAGCGACTGGGATGGTGACGGTATGCCCAATACCTACGAAACTACAAAAGGTTTGAACCCCCGGGACTTCGATGACCAGCTGGCAGATGCAGACCGTGACGGTTTTTCAAACCTCTTTGAATATGAAAACGACACAGACCCCAAGAATCCCCGCAGCCGTATGCCCCACTGGTGGCGTCTGCGCTATATTTCCAACGATTCAGTGGTGCTGCCTGTTAAATTCAAGGTCATCAATACCAATGATACACAAGATAAGACAAGGTGGCTCATCCAGATTGCTGAAATCAAGTACGCCAATGGTAAGGAAATTGAAAATTCAAGGGCACTTTCCCTCGGTGACGAAATCAGATTTGACCGTAAAACCTATAAAATCGTTGATGCCACCTTCAAACAGGCCAAGGATAAGAAGGGTAATGTTGCCATTGATGAGTCTACGATCAAAGTTCAGCAGGTCCTTCCGGAAAATTCCAAGATCAAACCTGATGTCCTGATTATGAAAGCAGGTCTTGAGGTGCGCTCCAATGATAAGCGTTTGACTGTGGAAGATGTGGGTAAACCCCTTTCTGAAAATGCTGACAAGGGCGCCAGCAATGGTAGAGACAGATACACATTGCGCGTTGGTGATGATTTTTCTCTGGGCAATCGCCGTGTGGGTGTTGAAAAATATCGTCTTCTCAGTGTGGACGAAAGTGCCAAAACCGCTTCTTTTGCGCGTTCCAATGCCAAAAGCGATGAAGACAGGACCAAAGATGCTCTGGGTAAAAAGATCCTTGTTACCAGAGACAGTGAGATTGCTGAAGATGTCCAGGTGGCGAATGTCAAGCCTAAAGGAACCGGCAGTTCCAATAAGTCCGGAGCCTCCCGGCGCTGATGAGTTGTGGTATATTGTTTGAAATGACTGAAAATAAAATAAAGGAATAGACGATGAGAAGAATTGCTCAAGTCCGAACTTGCAGGCACCTTGCAGCAGCGGCTGTTTTGTTGTGCTCAGTTTCTGCAGCTGCTGCGGAAAAACCCCATGCTGCTGTTACCGGAACTCCTGTGCAGGATAATAGAAGCCGTCTGGATATGATCCAGCCCGTGTCCTCTGATCTTGATGTCGATTTGAACACAGCTTACCGCGGCGAAATCAAAAAACGCTATGCCGATCAGGATCTCAGGATGTCAAAGGCTGTCAAACTGATCGAACAGCAGAAATTTAATGAAGGTATTGCTCTGGCAAGATCTGTGAGAGACGAAATCAAACTGGAATCTGAATATGTCAAAGGCGAAATTATAATTTCACGCCTTGCTGAAGCAGATGCCCTGGTCAGGCGGTTGAGCCTCAAAGCAGGACGCCATTTTCTGCGCCTTGCCAAAGATAATTTCTGGAAAAAAAGCCTGAATGAAGCTGCCAATAATATTACCGAGGCTTTGCGCATCGCTCCTGAACTCCAGGACGAAGCCGATGCCTTGCGTAAACTGTGGCGTGATAAAGAGCGCAGTGATAACTTTCAGAAGAATGCTTCACTTTCTGTTGCCAATCCCCATTTGTCAGTCGTGCGCAGCGAAGCACGCACTCTTCTTGCTGAAGCTAAGGTTTTCTTTGAAAATAAGCGTTACCTTAAAGCTCTTGACAAAGTGGAACAGGTCTACTTGCGCGATCCTTTCAATATGGAAGCTGTCGCTCTTGCAGGTCAGATCTACCGTGTGATCTTTACTGCCGGTTACTATCGGCACCGGGCAGACTTTGAACTTCAGGCAGCCTATACCACATGGCAGTGGATCGAGCCTGTCTTTGAGGCGCCTGAGTCACCCAAAGAGATCCCCACTGAGGTCAAGAGTGACTCCCGCAAATTTATGGCTGATAAGCTCAGAACATCTATTTTGCCTTCTATCGCTTATCGCAGGAGCAACGCACGGGGAGCTATCGAGACTCTCAAGAAACAGCTCAAAAACTTCAAGCTGGATATCGATATCATTGATACCACCAGCCCTGATGACGATGCACATCTCGGACAGGTCGCCCTTGATCTGGTCAATGTTTCTGTGGCAGATGTGCTGCGCTATATCAGCCTTATGTCCGGTTTGAAATACAGGGTCGAACACAATCTGGTCCGCATCGGTACCTCCGTTGAGACCATGTATGACCGTACTTACGAGATCCTGCCTCATGTCCGGAATATGGTTTACACCACTACCTCCTCCGATGCAGGTAACGAGGGCGGGGGCGATGATCTTTCGACCAATACAAGTATCTTCCGCAAAAAGGGTGGAAACACTGAGAAGAAAGCCAGAGAGGATAAGCGTCTTGAACGGGATAAGAGTACAGATGAAGAGCTGAAACTTACTGAGATCGCTGATATCAAAGTGACCTCTGATATGTTCAAAGAATATCTGCAGAAACATGGTATCCGTTTCGGCGAAGGCAGTTCCGTGACTTATATCGAAAACAACTCCACCCTCGTGGTCAAGAATACTGTTGACAACCTTGATGCTATCTCTCAGCTCATCCGTGAGCAGAACGAACTTCAGGCGCCTCTGATCCTTGTTGAGGTCAAATGTATTGAAATCAGCGACAACGATATGGAAGAGCTGGGGTTTGACTGGTCCCTCGGCGATACCAACCTCAACAGCAATATGGACAACGAAGGCATCGTCATCAATCCCAATAAAGGCGGCTGGATGTTCGGTCCCGGAAACAGCACCCGGAAAACAGATCAGGGAGAACGCGGTTCCATGAACCCCATCCGTACCGGATTTATGGATGGTTCCTCCAGCACGGGTATCATCAATAACCTCAATATTTTCCCCATGCTTTTCGGCAGCAAAACGCCTTTCGGCTCTGATGCTCCCATCAACATCTCTCTGACGGTCAACGCTCTGGCGCAGAACACCCGTACTGAGGTTGTTTCCGCTCCCAAAGTGGTTGCCCTCAGCGGCATCCGGGCTTCCGCCAAAATGACCAAGAGCTACTACTTCCCCGACTCATGGAGCGATCTTGAGGTTGAAACCGATACCGGTGATAACGATACCAGTTACACCATTACCCGTCCCACTCCTGAGTTCGGTGATGAACAGGAAATCGGTATCGATATGAAAGTTACCCCCACTGTTACTGAGACCGGTGCCATCAACCTTGATCTTGACTTTGAGGTCACGGGCACAAACGGTAATGATGAATTCACCTTTGTGCTCAACGGTAATGTCAACGGGCGCCCTGTCAGCCACCAGTTCACAGTTTGGAAACCTGTGATCACTGAACGGAAGGTGCTTACCAACATCGATGTTTACGATGGTCAGACCGTGGTCGTAGGCGGTTCTACTGACAACCGCACCGTGACCCGTAATGATAAGATCCCGTTCCTGGGGGATCTGCCTTTGATCGGCAGACTGTTCCAGGCTCAATCCGAAAAAGCTGAACGCAGAAATATGCTCATCTTTGTCACCGCCAGAAAACTGGGTACTGATGGTGCTGCGACTCAGAACCGGAATCAGGGTATCCCTGACTTCAACCGTTAACAGTAATCCCGGAGATTTTTACAATGAATATCAGACAAGTAATGTTATCTGCGGCAGCACTCCTGAGTGCCGGAACCCTTTCCGCTGCGGGTGAACTTTCTGCCGATGCCAAAGATCTGGTTCAGAGAACTGATGTCAACCGGCAGGCGGTCGTTCATCGCGGTGATTTCCTCGTCCGCCAAGGTCATCGCCTCTTTGAAGAGAAAAATTATCTCGGCGCCAGAGACAAGTATCTTGAAGCCATCAAACTTTTTGAACGCTATCCCTCCCGTTTCTTTCAGGATAAGGTGGATTTTTGCAGAAAAGAGATCGCCGCATGTTACTTTGCCAGAGCAAATGAAATTGCCGCAAAGTCCGATAAAATGGCTCTTACGACTGACTTTGACGAAGCCATTGCCATTTGCAGAGAGGCTATCAATCATTGTCCCGAACAGGCAGACGAACTCCAGAGGCGCATCGTTCTTTATGAAAAACGCCGGGACAGTCTCGTCCAGCGTGAAGCATTTTCAGCAGAGCGTCTTGTTCCCGATAAAGCCGCCCAGGATTATCAGATCCAGATCCTTCTGGAACAGGCTCGCCGTTTGGCTGCCCTCAAGGATTACTCCTCTGCACTTGTCAAATACAATGAGATCTTGCTTATCGATCCTTACAACTCCGATGCAACTCAGGGCAGACGGGGTATTTCCCGCCGTATGTCGCGCATGGGTAATCAGCGTTATGTCAACACCCATCGCCGTGTGATGGCTGAGGTCGAGTGGAAATATGCTCTCCCCATTATCCGTGAAGCAAGCGGCAATCCTGCCAATGTTGTCAGCGGCAGTGTCGCCAAGCCTGAAAATCTGGGTGCTTCTGCCATCCTGCCCAAGCTGGAGCAGATCATGGTAAACATCGACATCCCCAACAAGCCTATCTCTGTGGCAGTTGCTCATCTTCAGAAGCTGAGCCGTGAAAATGATAAAACCACTGCGGACAAAAAGAATAAGGGTGTGAATATCATCTATATCGGTGATGTCCGCAGCAATGATGACTCCCCTGATGATATCCGCAAGCGCGCTGAAGCCCGGCAGAAGCGGCAGGAGGAACGGCGCAAACGCCTTGAGGCACAGCGTAAGAATGCTGAGTCCGATGAGAACGCCAATGAAGAAGAAGCTGCCGCAGAAAATCAGGATCAGGGAGTCGATCCCGATGAGCCCAAAGTGACCCTTATCGGCGGCACCCGTTCCCTGATGCAGGCTCTTGTCATGCTTTGCCAGTCCACCAAGCCCAAATTGAATATGCAGATCGACGATAATGCTGTGGTGCTGACTCCTGCTGATGTGACTTTGAGCAATATGATGCTCAGATCCTACCCTGTGACCATTCCTGCCGGATGGGAACAGGATGCACCCGAAGATATCTCCAAAAAGATCCAGGAGGCACTTCTGGTCAAATCTGACGGGAACAATCTTTTCCCCAAAGGTTCTGTGCTTTATTACAATCCCGATACCAAGCGTGTTTCTGTTACCAATACCCGTGAAAATCACCGGAATATCCAGAAACTCCTTGAAGAAAACTTCAGACCCAAGGATACCACCATGGTTCAGGTCATGGTCAAGCTGGTCGATATCAACCAGAACGACCTTGATGAACTTGCCTTCAACTGGCAGCTGGCGGTCAATTCCAACAAACCCCGTGTGCAGCCTAACGGCAAACTTTCCTCCAGCATGATCATGGATCCCAGCAATCCTCTGCTGCGTTACTACAACAATGCCGGAAACCGTCTCAACGGCGATGTCAACGGCAGCCTCTTGAGCTTTGTCTGGCAGAATGAAAAGGGAACCCGTGTGGTTGCCAGCATGTTCGCCATGAATCAGGCTGACAGTTCCGATGTGCTCATGTCACCCAGGATCACTGTGAAAGAGGGCGTTGAAGGTACTATCAATATGATCGAGGTCCACCATTTCCCCGACTCCGAGTGGAACGATATTGATGTGCCCCAGAGTGACAACGCCTTCTTCTATGCGACTGCTCAGCCCGATCTTGAAGAAGAAACTGAGCTGGGTGTGGACTTCAAAGTCAAGCCCTTTGTCAATCACACACTGGGACTTATTCAGGCTCAGATCAATGTCAACTTCAAAACTCTTGCCGGATGGTCTGAATACGATACCCGTACCTTTGACGAAGAGGGTAATGTTGAAGATGGTAACTTCTATCGTATGCCTATCCTCAACACCCCCGGTATCAACACGCAGATCACTGCCAGAGACGGTGAAACCATTATCGCAGGCGGTGTGGTCGCCGATGAGACCTCATCCATCAACGACAAGATCCCGATTCTGGGCGACATCCCCTTTATCGGCAGACTTTTCAAGTCAAAAGGACAGAAATCCTCCAAGCGCAATCTGCTGGTTTTCGTGACCTTCAGACTGGTGAAGCCTGACGGCACACCTGTGAATCCCCGCTACAAACGCGACGGACTCCACCCCCAGGGCTATCCCCGTTTCGGAAGCGGACTCTGAGGAAGATTTTTACACGGGACACCCTTTCAAGGTGTCCCTTTTTGCTTTTTGTATGATCCATTTATTACCGGGATATTTTTGAAATTATGACTCTTCTTGCTGCGATACTTATTTTCATATCAGTCTTCATGCACGTTGCATGGAACATGCTTTCCAAATCCACCCGCCCCTCCACGGCGTTTTATATCATCATGAACTTTGTGGGTGGCATCATCTGGCTTCCATTCTTTTGGCAAAGCGGAGCTTCCTTTACGGGGCAGCCCCTGCTTTTTTACATCCTGCTGCTGGGGAGCTGTATCTTTGAGGTGGTCTACATGTACGGTCTGGCACACGGATACAAACATGGCGATATCTCTCTGATCTACCCGGTGGTCCGGGCGCTGCCGGTGGTGATGCTGGCGGTCATCACTCTTGTGTTCGGCATTGGAAAGCCCTTTGACATGCTGACTCTGGGGGGCATGGTCATGATCGCCTGCGGATGTTTCATCATGCCTTTTGCCTCTTTCAGGAACATATCCTTCCGCTCCCTCAACTCTCTTGCCCTCCTTTTCATTGCTCTGGGAGCCATCGGAACCACCGGATACACCCTCTGTGACAGTCAGGCTTTGAAGATCGTCAAAGAAGGTACAGGGACACTTCCCCACTCAGCCACTCTGGGATATCTTTTCCTGATCCAGATGGGATTGACTCTGGGAGAGCTCCCTCTGATCCTCTTTGATCCTGCCGAAAGAAGTGCTTTCAAACAGTTCTGGAGCAAGGAGATCATTTATCCCGTCATCTCCGGCGTCTGCAGTTCGGGAGCCTATGCGTTGATCCTTTTTGCCATGCAGCATGTGACCAATGTGAGTTTCATTCAGGCTTTCCGTCAGCTGAGTTTGCCTTTGGGATTCATTGCCGGAGTGATTTTTCTTCACGAAAAAATTTCTGCGACCAAAGTCACCGGATTGCTGCTCATCCTTGTGGGGCTTGTGACGACGACCGGGATCTTTCATCCGGTATTCTTCTATTGTGTTGACTTTTTGCGCTCTTTTCTTTCGTGTCTGCATTGATTTTTCGGCAATATGACTGTATTGTATGGAATGTGTAAAAATATTGAGGCAATTTCAAAACTCCTCAAAATTGTCAAAGCGCCCTCGCTTCGATCTGTTAAAGGGAGCGTTTTCGGCTGTTACCTTACAGGTAGCAGCCTCAAACTACCCTTTACAGCTCTTTG
>JAZODE010000013.1:0-55189 GCA_045596885.1 Victivallaceae bacterium | reverse complement strand
CTTCATATTTTCCGCAGGAAAATGCTTCATACGGCGGAGCCGTGCTTCATTCGATCAGCGTTCACGCTGATCGAGCTATTGGTGAAAAGATCACATCTCTGCTGTGATCGTGTTTATGGCAAAGAAGAATGTCTTTCACCTGCCCATGGGCAGGTGAAGCTGCACAGCTTCACCTTAATAGAGCTTCTTGTGAGTAAAACTTGTCAAATAGGTGTTTTGCCGTTGTATTACCTGAAAAAAGAGAACAAAAAAATACCTTATTATGCTTGCGAAGAAAGCGCTTCATGCCCCAACGGGGCACTTCATATTTTCCGCAGGAAAATGCTTCATACGGCGGAGCCGTGCTTCATTCGATCAGCGTTCACGCTGATCGAGCTATTGGTCGTTATTGCGATCATTGCCATTCTTGCCGCCATGCTGCTGCCCGCCTTGCAGCAGGCACGGGAAAAGGGCAGAGCCATTTCCTGCAACAGCAATCTTTCACAGCTGGGCAGAGCAACGGGACAGTATATCGGTGACAACAAAGATTTCATCGCCCCCATCGTCAATGTCTACGGATACCCCGCTGACGCCAAATATATCTTCAAAAAGCGTCCTAAAAACGCTCTGCTGGGGCAGTATCTGGGGTTTTCCGACGCTGAACCCGACGATGTTCTCGGCGGCATCATCAGCGGGCGACGGGATAAACTCAGCTGCCCCTCTTATCAGCCTGACAAACTCAACGCGACCCGTTACTCATACGCCATCAACAGTACTATGGCTATTATGCCAGGCACAGACCGGCTTATGCAGCGTCAGGTCCTCTTGACAAGCCGCTGGAAATACCCCTCCCGTTTCGGCTACATCATGGATAACGAAGCCATCAGTGAAGCTTATTACCGTGTTGCCTACTCTCAGAACTGGGCAATGCCCAACAGCTCCGCCTGCAGCCATGTCTCTTTCAGGCACAACCGCAGCTGCAACGTGCTTTTCGGTGACGGACACACCAAGGGGTTGAAGTGGGGCAAACTCCCCGCTTATTTCCCGGGGATCACCGATACAAGTTCCTATTACTGCTCTTTCTGGACTCCTGTCTCAAGGTCCGAAAGCGAAGGGAAACTGCCTACAAACATCTGGTAACTCTAATCAATATGGATGAATACAAATGAAAAAAATCTTCTTTCCGGCAGCATTGCTGCTCTCCTGTTTTCTGACCGGCGCTGAACTGGTCTACAAAAACGCCTTTTTTCAGGTGCGCTTTGATACAAAAGGCGCTGTTATCAAGGAACTGATCCACAAAAAAGAGAACTGGAACGGCAGTGCCGCTCCGGGAAATTCCTTTGGAGAAATGCGTATCGGATGCGCCACAGGTCCCAAACGCCAGGAACACGAAAACTTTGAAAAGTACGACTTTGCCCTCAAAGAGTGGAAGGTCAAAGGCAGCAATACTGTGGATATCACCTTCACCGCCTGCGGAACGGTCTTTAAAAATATCCGTCTTTACAAGACTTACAAGTTCAACCACTACCGGTCTGATGAACTGATCGTTGAGTATGTTCTTGAAAATACGGGCTCCAAACCTCAGAGCATCTTTCTGAGCACCCGCACCTTCTTCCGCCGTTCCGGGAAAAACAACACCTACTACCAGCCCCGTGCCAATGGAGATGCGGCGCTGGTCCAGAGCAAATATCTTGAGTTTTCCATGCTGCCCCCCCGCCGTTACCTGGCTGTGGCAGGAGAGGACAAGAGCGGGCTGGTCATGGAGTTCCCCGCCGACTCTGTCACAGGGTTCATGAACTGGTTCCTCAAAGAGGGGTTCCCCACTCAGGAATACTACTCCGATGAACGGAGCCTCGCCCCCGGCGCCAAACGCACCATCACCGTCAAGTTGACCTTTACCAAAGATGTTCACGCCTTCAAAAACCGTGCATCCATGAAAACCGTGAAGATCAAAGGCAAAGTCCCCCCTCAGGTGGAACAGCTGAACCGTCAGGAGGATCCCTCTTACAAAGTCGCCGCTGTCAAAGGGGCTCCCCCGGCAGACAGAAACTTTGTGGACATCTCTCTGAACCGCCAGTTCAACGACTCCTGGCGCACCGTGACGCTTCCCCCCAATGTCAAGATCAAAAACATTGCCGTTTTCCAGCTTGAAAACGGCACGCACTCTGAAGACCGCCCTGTTGGATATACCCTCAAAGGCAGAGAGCTTACTTTGTTCATCCCCGGACTTTTCCCCGGTCAGGGTGCCTGGCGCTCCAAGGTGGTCGATGGATTTTACCAGCAGACTTTCGGCGGAGGGTGCGCCGCAGGTCCCATCGCCTTCAACTGCCGTATCTTCTTTGACCGCCCCGGGGGAAAAGTTCTCAAAGTACAAGTTCCTCAGGGGGGTGAACTCTATATCAACGGCTCCTTTGAAAAAGCTGACCCCAAAAATCCCAAGATCCCTGAATACTCCCAGTTTGCTGCCAATCCTCACCGCTTCGTGGTGTGGCGCAAAGATGGGGGGATCAAAAACAGCGCCTGTCTGGAAGGGGGCTCTGCTGTATTCTCCTTCTTCCCCGAAGCAGGGAACACATACGATCTGAGTGTTCAGCTGAAGCATGTGGGCGGCAACAGACGCTCCTGGCTCTACCTGACCTTTTACGATGCCGCAGGAAAAATGATGACCCCAAACCGGAAACTCCTCTTCTGCAGCGACAACGCCTTTGAGTGGAAACAGATCAAAAAGAGCTTCATCCCCCCCAAAGGTGCCGCCATAGCTGAACTGACTGTTTCAAGGGGTAAAAAAGATGGACGCTCCATTCTCATAGATGATTTCAGTGTTAAGTCCGCCCCCATTTCCTGCGTCAAACTCTCTGCCAAAGAGATGGCGCGTCAGGAGCTTTACAAGCAGTGGGATATCCCCGTCAAAGAACTTGAATCCATCTCTCTTGCGGCAGCGATGCCCCTGAAAAAGTGGTTCACCCCCGCAGAAAAGAAGCTCGACATTCTGGTGCTGCCCTGCGAAAACCGTGTGGGCAGACTCCACGGCAGCAAACGGGAGATCGCCGAACTCGCAGCCCGTCTCCCCATGGATTTGAAGTGTATCCCCATTATCCGTGAAACCATCTCAAGCACCGGCAGCTACGGTGTCTGGGTCATGAATTTCAAAAAGAGTCTTTCCGCCTACACTCTTGAGTCTCTGAAAGAGATCAAAAAGGCGCCCAAAGTGGTGGTATTGACCACATTCAACAGAAATCTCCATGACAAAGACTTTATGGATATCCTGGTCAAATGGCAGCAAAGTGGAACCAATTTCCTCTTTGCCGGCTGTTCTGTCCCCAAAGAATTGATGGGCAAAAGGATCAACTCCCCCATCAAACCTGTGGTCCCTGCCATGCGGAATCTCAAAGCTGAACGCATGATCTACTGGTACAAAAAAGGGAACTCCCATGTTGCCTATTCCAGATACAATGCCAAAGAAAATCCTGCTGTTAAAGCAGAAGATGTGACCACTGCCACCTATCACAAAGCCCGCAGCGGCAGAGACTATATCTGGTGGGAGTACAGCTATCTTTATGATTTGCAGGCGCTGCGCTTTTTGAGCGGCGTCAAAAATGAAGTACAGCTTCTTTCAGGAGACGGAAACGCTCTCAATATCAAAGCATCAAAAGCCTTCACAGGCAGTGCAAAGATCGTTTACCGGAACATGTTCCGTGATGTGAAAGCATCTGTCACCGTGCCTTTGAAACTTGTTCCGGGGAACAACACTGTGAAAGTGCCCACTCAAGAGCTCCCCGGCGGGACCTTCATCGCTGAAGTCCAGATCTTCAACGCAGGAAAAAAGGTGGTGGAAGCGGGAGCTTTCCGCATTGACCGCAAAGAGAGCGTCCCTGTTGAAGTGAAGTTCGCCGATGCGGAAAAGATCTTCCCCAAAGGCAAGGATATCAAGTTCACCGTCAAGGTGAAAAACGCTCCTGCCGGAGCCATTCTTGAAGTGGAAATAGAAGATGTTTTCAAGCGTATCATCTACCGCAGTTCTTCAAAGCTCACAGACTCCGACACCTTCGTTATCATAGGTCTTCCCCGTACCCATCTCAACAATCTTTTCGTCAGGGTCAAAGCCAACGGCAAACTCCTTGCCGAAACCATGGAGGAGTTCGCCTCACCTCAGGGAAAACCTGATTTCACTGAATACTACGGTCTTACCTGGGGCAACTCCAACGAACTCAAATACAAGATGGGTATCGTCGCAGGAACTCTGGGCGGCGTGGATTGGCCCAATACCCCTGTTTATATCCGGGGTATGCGGCAGCTGAATGTGGATCCCTCGCCCATGGGCATGTACAAATACAGTCTTACCGCCGGATTGTACCGCAGCGACCGGAAATCCGATCCTGTCCGCACCCCCTGTTTCTCAGATCCGGCGTTCCACAAAGCCAACAGCGAACGCATTGCCAAACACGCCAAAATCAGCAAATACCGCTACTATGATGTGCAGAACTTCTGGAGCGGTGATGAGCAGTATCTGGGGGCTTCAGTGTGCTACTCACCGCACTGCCTGAAGCTCTTCCGGGAGTACCTGAAAAAGCAGTACAAATCCATTGCCGAACTCAATAAAGAGTGGGGCAGTTCCTTCAAATCCTTCCATGTTGTGATCCCTCAGCAGCAGGATCAGCTGAAAGACAAAAACAATCTTTCCCCCTGGCTGGATCACAAACTTTTCATGGCTCAGGTCTACGCAAAAGGACAATTCGGATTCTTTGCCAAAGAGCTTGAAAAACACTCTTCATATATCAAATTCGGTCCCAGCGGCACCGCCAACCCCGGATTGGGGTACGACTGGTATCAGATGATGAAATACTGCAAACTTTTGAGCTATTACAGCGGTATCCAGGTCAAACTGATCCACGACTTTGGCGGCAAAGAGATCCGGGCGGGCAAGTGGGGGGGCTACGGTCACGCCCATATCGACTCCGAACCCTACATCTACGATCCCATGTGGGAGGGACTCCTGAGGGGCTCCAACATGGCTGCCGTGTGGCCCCCCACCATGACCAACGGCGACGGGACCGCCTTGAGGAACTTCTACTTTGTGGAGCGCTCTCTCAAGGAGCTGACAAGCGGTATCGGCAAGCTGTGGCTTTCTGCCGACAGAAAACCTGAGATCGCCGTGCTCTACTCCCAGAGCTCCCTCTACACCGCCATGAACTCTCTGGGCAACGCCCAGTGGCAGAACAGCCAGTCTTCATGGGTGAAGCTCCTTGAAGATCTGAAATACGACTGCAAGTTCATCTCTTACGAAGAGCTTGCTGAAAAGGGGGTTGCCAAAGAGTACAAAGTCCTTGTGCTGCCCTGCGCCCTTTCCCTTTCCCCCAAAGAATCCGCCGCCATCGCCGCCTTTGTCAAGGGCGGCGGCGTGGTCATCGCCGACGTGGCGCCCGGCAGATTTGACGGACACGGCAAGAGATGGGAAAACCCTGTTCTGAGCGCCATCTTCCCTGCCAATAAAGGAGCCATCAGATCCACTTTGCAGAACGCCCCTGCTTTGAAGGGAAAATTCTTCACCGCCGAAGCCGCTCTGCCCGTCAATACCGTCAAAAAGTACGGCAAGGGCAAGGGGATCTTGCTCAATTTAATTGTGGGACAGTATCACTTTATCACGCTGGGGGGAACAGGCGGCGAGATCAGCACAGCCACCTCAGGGGATGCCAAATTCCAGCTGACACTGAGAAAACTCATTGACGGCATACTCCGTGATGCAAAAGTTACCCGTGAGGTCCGGGTCCTCAACGCCAAAGGAGCGGAGTTCCCCTGTATGGGGGTCATGCGCTACGATAATGGGAACAAGGTCCTCTTCCTCCACCAGTCGGGCAGCGAAGGTGAAAGATTCAACTTCAAAGCGGCAGTTCCTGTCACTGTGAAACTGAATTCCAAGGGGCATATCTACGATGTCCGTGAAGGAAAATATCTGGGTTACACCGATACATTCAAGAGCGCCATTCTCCCGGCGTGGAGCAAGATCTACTCCATCCAGCAGAAAAAGGTCGCTTCTCTCAAAGTGACCGCGCCCCGGACGGTGGCTCAGGGGGATGTGTTCAAGGTGAAATTTGAAGCCGCCGGTGCCGCCGGTGCTCAGGTCTTCCATGTGGAACTTCTGGACCCTGCGGGAAAACCCGATAGAGTCAGCACCAGAAATTACCACTCCGTCACCCCCCAGAGCAGCTGTCATCTGAAGATCCCCTTCAACGGAGCCAAAGGCAACTGGCAGCTCTGTGTCACCCATGTGAACACCGGTCTCAAGAAAAATGTAAAAATCAAGGTCAAATAAAAAATGCACAACGATTTCGGTAATGCCGTCAACGAATATTTCGTCCGGGAGTTCCGCCGTCTTTACAAGGAACGCAAAGAGCGTATCAGCGCCCTGAAAACCCCTGAAGCCGTTCTGGAGTATGCAAAGCAAGCCCAAAAAAGGATCAGAGAGATCTTCGATCTTGAAAAGCTCCCCCGTACTCCTCTGAACCCCAAAGTCACAGGAAGTCACACATACAAATACTATACCAAGCAGAACATCATCTTTGAAAGTCTCCCCGGCTATTATGTCACTGCCAATTTGTATCTGCCGTCGGATATGACAGGACCTGTCCCCGCCGTGCTCCATCTGTGCGGACACAATCAGGATGCCAAATCCTGTACCAACGGGGTCTCTTTCAATGTGGGAACTGCCGCCAATGGTATCGCCGTGCTCTCCTTCGATCCGGTGTGTCAGGGGGAAAGATTCCAGCACTTTATGGAAAATGAAAAAAATCTCTGCGGCGCCCACAACACCATCGGCAAAGAGCTGCTTCTTTTCGGCGAACACTTTCCCGCATGGCGGGCGTGGGATGCACTGCGTGCCGTCGATCTGCTCTGTGAAATGCCTGAAATCGATTCATCCAAAATCATGCTCACCGGATGCTCCGGCGGCGGCACCATGACCACCTGGGTCAACGCTCTGGAAGACCGTCTCATCGCCTCAGCCCCCAGCTGTGCCGTCACCTTGTGGCGGCGCACTGTGGAAAATGAAAACCCCATCGACGCCGAACAGCTTCCCCCTGATCTTGCCGGGGAAGGCTATGACATGGCGGACTTTTTGATAGCCTCTCTGCCCCGCCCCATACTGGTCAGCGGTGAAGTCAACGACTTTTTCGATGTCCGGGGACAGCAGGAAGTGGGCAGAGAGATGGAAATGTTGAGCTCCATTGTCAACGCTCCCATAAAGAGCACCTTTTTCACAGGACCGCACCCCCATGCGCTCCAGCGTGAACAGCGTGAAGCCATCAGAGCCTTTTTCTTCAAGGCATCAGGAGTCACCCCCAGAGGGATCTGTGAAGATGATATTCCCCGCCCTGCCACGGAAGAAAAACTTGCCGCCCCCGACGGGGATGTTTTCAAGATCCCCGGCAACCGTTCTGCTTTGACCATCATGAAGGAAAGATGCAATGCCGTGATCTCAGCAAGAAAAGCTCTTTCCAAAGCTGAGCTTGCACAAGCGCTGAAAAAATGTCTGGCACTCCCCGGGGATATCCCCGTTCCTGAGGATTACCGCCGTCTGCCCCTCCACATCTTCCGGGAGGGCACTGAAGATATCATCAACCGCTATCTTATTGAAAATGAAGAGCGTATGCTGTGCGTGCTCAACGCCCTCACCGGTACGGCGGACTATCAGGTGCCCCAGTGTAAAGAAGCGGTGCTTTATCTGCCTGATGTGGAGTGTATTGAAATGGAAACGCTCCCGGAGGAGTTCTACAAAGGTAAGATCCTTTTCGGCATCGACACCTTCGGTGTGGGCAATATGATCCCCAGTTCCTGCGGCGTTTCCTCCAGAAAACCCGGGGATTTCTACGGTGCTTACTGGCACTTTGCGGGGCTTTCTGTCATGCTGGGGAAAAGTTTCCCCGGACTCCAGATGGAGGGGATCCTTGGTGCCCTGAAGCTCCTGAAAGCACGGGGCACGGAAAAAGTAACCCTCATCGGCAGAGGATACGGCGCCATACTGGGAACTTACACAGCACTGCTGGCAGAGGATATGGTCGAAAAGACCATACTCCTTGATGCACCTTGTGCCTTTGAAGAGCTGGTGGGGACCTACAACACCTTCTCCTTTGCCGGGATCCTGCCCAATATCCTGAAATACGCCGACTGGCTGGATATTGCCAAAGTTGTCAACGCTGAGTTCCGCTGAAAGTTTTCCATGTCTCCCTTTGACTCCCATAAAGAAATCCCCCTGCAAGAGATCATCGCCCGGTGCGATGAACTTTTCAACGCCGGAAAAGGCGCTGAAACAGGGGAGTTTTTAAGACAGTGGCGTCAACAGGCGCAAGTTTCGGGAGACGAAAAAGGGGAACTTTCTCTCCTCAACGAACTCATCGGGCACTACCGGATGAACTGTGATCCCCAGAGAGGAAAAGAGGCGGTGAGCTCCGCTCTGAGTCTCATAAAAAAATCGGGGCTTTCAGAAACACTTTCCGCAGGGACCATACTCCTTAACGCCGCCACGGCACTGCAAAGTTTCGGAGAAACAGAGGAAGCCCTCATTTTGTACAAAGAAAGCCGCCGTATCTACGAAAAAAAACTCCCTGCCGGGGACAAACGCTTTGCCGGACTTTTCAACAACATGGCGGCAGCTTATGTTGAAAAAAGAGAGTTCAAAGCAGCCGAAAGCTGTTACCTTGACGCCCTGGCGCTGCTGCAGGAAAACAAAGATCTTATGGACTCTGCCGTCACCTGTCTCAATCTGGCGCAGCTCTACCGCTCCTGGAACAATGATACAGAGCTTATTGCCGCCATGATCGGCTGCGCCATGGAGTATTTCGACTCCCCCCAAAGCCTCCGTGACGGATACTACGCCCACACCTGCTGCAAGTGTGCGTCAGGCTTCGGCGCTCTCGGCAGAGAGGATATTGAAAAAGAACTCAAATCAAGGGCTGAAAAAATCTATGCAGGGCATTGAAAGATCAGAAAAATTCTTCCGTGAAAAGGGGCTCCCCATGCTTGAGTCAGAGTTTTCTGAGCTGTGCCCCCGGCTCGCCGCCGGAGTGGCGGGGAGAGGGTCAGAGTGTTTCGGCTTTGACGATGAGTTCTCTCAGGATCACGATTTCACCACCGGCTTTGCCCTGTGGCTCACAGACGCAGATGAAAAAAGATATGGATTCCAGCTCCAGAGGGCGTATGACGCTCTTGTGAAGGAAACTTTCCCCGATGCCCCCAAATCCCGGGAAAGCAAGCTGGGACCTTCAGAACACGGCGTCGTGACCATCGGGGATTTCTACCGCCGCCATACGGGGCTGGCTGCAGCTCCCCGCACCTGGCAGGAGTGGCTCTACACTCCGGAATACGCCTTTGCCGAAAGCACCAACGGCAAGGTTTTTACCGACAATGAAGGCACCTTCAGTCGTATCAGGAACACCATACTCTATGACCTGCCCGAAGATGTGCGTTTGAAAAAGATCGCCGCAAGGATCATTGCCATGGCGCAGAGCGGACAGTACAACTTTGAACGCTGTCTCAAACACGGGGAACCGGGCGCTGCCGCTGTGGCGCTCCACGAATTTGTCAAAAATGCCGTTTCCCTTATTTTTCTGCTGAATTTCCGTTTTGCCCCCTACTACAAATGGCAGTTCCGGGCACTGAAAACACTCCCCTTCATGGGAACTGAAGGCAGCACCCTTGAAACGCTCCTCATCCGGGAGCTTTCCCCGGCAGAAAAAAGCACCATGGTGGAAGAAATCTGTGCAAAAGTCGCAGCTCATCTCAGAGAGTCAGGCTTGACTGAGACAAAGGAAAGCTATCTGGAGCCCCACGCCTTTGAAGTGATGAAAAAGATCCGTTCCGCCCAACTGCGGGGACTGCATGTTATGGAGGGGTGAAAAGCCCTCAATGGTTCCCCTGAGGGTCCCTTCCCCGGAAAAAACGCTTGACTTTTTTTCTTTTAATGCTATATTTATCTTTTGGAACTAAAAATGCTGAACAGGCTTTTTGCGGGGAAACACTCCCGGCATTGGAGCGGTTCTGCCCATAAGAAAGGAATAAAACTCTATGTTCGGTCAGGAAGTCACCACATCGTCGTTCTGGGGCGTTGCCCTGATGATTTGTATCATTCTGCTCATCATGCTGGGGCAGCTTTCCCGATTCTACGCCCGTCTGCGTGATTTCTGTAAAGAATCAGACGCCCAGCAGCTGGCGCTCAACGCTCAGCTCAAGCAGCTCCAGGGAACCATGTCTGAGATCCTCGGTGAACTCAGACGCGCCAACCGTCTCGCCAATGAACAGCTGGAACTCAAACGCGCCGAATTGACCGGTGACTTTGAGATCGTTGAGGAGCCCATCGTCCCGGCAGCGCCTCCCAAGCAGAGTGCGGCAGTCAACACGCCGCCCCCTCCTGCTGCCGCAGAAGCCCCCAAAACATTCCCCAAGATCTGAAACAACAGTAAAGGAGTAAATTTCCATGTACAACGAAGACAAATACAGTGCCGCTTCTTCCAATTACCCTGCCGCCTCAGTACCTTCCGGCGGAGCTTTGCTGAATTCCTTCATCAACCGGGTTTTCTCCTGGATGTTCGCAGGTCTTGCCGTTACAGGGGGCATTTCCTGGTATCTGGGGAACTTCTGGGCGGAAAAGATCATCATGTACCACAAAGCCTACTGGATCCTTGCTCTCCTTGAGGTGGTGGTGGTCATCGCCCTTTCTGCGGGCGTCCGGAAATTCAGCGCCGGAGTCGCCGCTTTGCTTTTCATGATTTTTGCTTTGCTCAACGGCGTGACCCTTTCATGGATCTTCATTGCCTACAGCTCTGTTACCATTGCCAAAGCCTTCTGTGCGGCAAGTCTCACCTTCGGTACCATGGGGATTCTGGGCTATGTCACAAAGAAGGACCTTTCAGGCATCGGTTCCCTCTGCGGCATGGGCTTGATCGGTCTTATCATTGCCTCTATCATCAACTTTTTCTGGTACAACAGCACAGCTGACCTTATCATCAGCTGCATCGGCGTGCTGATTTTCGTAGGACTCACCGCCTGGGATGTGCAGAAACTCAAACTCCTTGCCGCCGGACTTTCTGCCGAAGGTGCCCCTGCAAGAGAGGTGAAAAAGTACGCCATTCTGGGGGCTCTTGAGCTTTATCTTGATTTTATCAACCTCTTCCTTTTCATGCTCCGCCTTTTCGGAGGCGGCAGACGGTAAAATATCATGAAGATCCTCATCAGCGCCGGGCCGACCCGGGAACATATCGACCCTGTACGCTTTATTTCCAACTCTTCATCAGGACAAATGGGCTACGCCATTGCCGCAGCGGCTCTGCGCCGGGGACATGAGGTGATCCTCGTTTCAGGACCGGTGAGTATCCCCGCCCCGGAAGGCGTTCAGCTGGTAAAGATCGTCAGTGCCGCTGATATGGCTGAGGCGATGAAAAGGTATTTCCCTGAATGTGACTGCTGCATCATGAGTGCCGCTGTGGCGGATTACCGGCCGGTGCAGGTTTTCGATCAGAAGATGAAAAAAAGTCCCGGCAACATGCTCCTTGAACTGGAACGGACAGAGGATATCCTCAAATCCCTTGGCGCCATGAAAAGCTCTTCCCAGCTCCTTATCGGATTTGCCGCCGAATCTGAAAATCTGCTCGCCAACGCCGCCGGAAAACTTGCCCGGAAAAATCTGGACTGGATCGTTGCCAACAAACTTTCTGACGGCTTTGCCAAATCCACCAATGTCTGCGTGGTGCTGGGCAGAAACGGTGAAGAGATACCCTTTTCTGAACGCCCCAAAACAGAGCTTGCCGAAGGGCTTCTTGATACTTTCGGTATCTGACCGGCTCCTGCGGTCTGAAAAAAATCCTGCCTTACACCGGCAGGATTTTTGCTCTATATGCCGTTTTTTTGTGATTTGCAGATTGCAAATTCACTCAATCGGTGCTAAATTACAGAAAGTACGAAAAACTCCTTATATGGTCATAAAGGAGTTTTACAAAAACACTGCACAAAACATGCTTTGAAAAACAGGAGCAACTAAAAATGGCAGAAAGCGTATCAACCAAGATCGAAGGTAAGAAAGCGGCATACAAAGGCAAAAAACTGCGGGTCGCCATCATCGGATGCGGCGGCATCGCCCAGACCCACATGCGGGCTTATCAGAACATGCCCGAAGTGGAGATCATCGCCGGCGTGGATATCAAAAAAGACCGCCTTGAACTGATGAACAAAGAGTGGGGCATCCCCAAAGAAGCTCTCTTCACCGACTGGAAAGAGATGCTCGCCAAAATCAAACCCGATGCTGTCGATGTCTGTACCCCCAACGGCGTCCACTGCGCTCCTGTGGTCGATGCCTGTAACGCCGGATGTCATGCCATGGTCGAAAAACCCATGGCAATGAACCCCAAAGAGTGCGAAAAGATGATCGCCGCCGCCAAGAAAAACAATGTGAAACTTTCTGTGGGATTCCAGCAGCGCTACCGTACCAACACGCAAGCCCTGATCCAGGCACGGGACGAAGGCCGTTTCGGAGACATCCTCTTTGTCAAGTGTCAGGCTCTCCGCCGCCGCGGCATCCCCAACTGGGGTGTTTTCGGTCAGAAAGAGCTTCAGGGCGGCGGTCCCATGATCGATATCGGCGTCCACATCCTTGAGTGCGCCTGGGAGTTCATGGGCTCCCCCAAACCCATCGCCGCCAGCGGCAACTGCTGGACCTATCTGGGCAACAAGCCCAGCAACATCCGCAACGCATGGCCCAACTGGGACTACAAGACCTACACTGTGGAAGATCTTGCCATCGGTCAGATCCGCTTTGAAAACGGCGCTATCTTGCAGATCGAATCCAGTTTTGCCGCTCACATTCCCAAGAACGATATCTTCAACTTTACCGCCATGGGAACCAAGGGCGGATGCTCCTGGGAAGATGTGGCGATCTACGCTGACGAACACGATATGATGATGAACATGACTCCCTCGTTCATGCCCAATGACGACTGGTCAGTCATGTTCCAGCGCAAACTGGGCAACTGGGTACAGGGATGTCTCAACGGCACCCCCCTGGGAGCTTCCGGAGAGGCAGGTCTGGGCGTCCAGAAGATGCTCGACGGTATCTACCGTTCAGCAGAAGCAGGCAAAGAAGTCACCATCAAGTAAAAAAAAGGTTGATATAAACAATGAAAATCGGTGTTATTGTTGAATCATTTTGTGAAGAACTGCACACTGCGCTGCAGTCTGCCGCCCAAATGGGCATTCAGGGCGTTCAGATCTACGCCTGTCACAGCTCCCACAAATCCCTCATCGAAATGAGCAGTGCCGAGCGCGCTGATCTGCTCAAGTACATCAAGGATCTGGGCATGGAAGTTTCCTCCATCTGCGGTGATCTGGGCGGTCACGGATTTCAGGACAAGGAGGGCAACGCCAAGCGTATCGAACTGAGCAAGCAGATCATCGACGCCTGCTGCGAACTGGATACCAAAGTCATGACCACCCATGTGGGTGTGGTCCCCACCAAAGATGAATCCCCTGTCTATCAGGAAATGGTCCGTGTCGCCAAAGTGGTGGGCGAATATGCCTCTGCCAACGGCGTGACCCTTGCCATTGAGACCGGTCCCGAACCGGCAGTCCGTCTGCGCCACTATCTTGAGGACATCGGCGGCAAAGGTATCGGTGTCAACTTTGACCCCGCCAACCTTGCCATGGTGGTCCGTGACGATGCGGAACAGGCTGCTGAAGTGCTGGGCCCCTGGATCGTCCAC
The DNA here is from genome assembly GCA_045596885.1 of Victivallaceae bacterium. Taxonomy (GTDB): domain Bacteria; phylum Verrucomicrobiota; class Lentisphaeria; order Victivallales; family Victivallaceae; genus UBA1784. The sequence goes on along the minus strand of JAZODE010000013.1, from coordinate 41,471 downwards.
ACCCATGCCAAAGACGGTAAGAATTTCCGTCCCTGCAACCCCGCCAATGAGTATGGAACTCTTGAACTTTCTGACCTGACTCCCGGTTACGACAAAGCCGCTCTCGGCAGAGCTTATCTGGAAGTTCCCCTGGGTCAGGGCGATGTGAACTGGGACGGCTATTTCCGTACTCTCAAGAAAATCGGTTACGACGGATTCCTTACCATTGAGCGCGAAGTGGGCGACACCCCCAAAGCTGATATCCAGCTGGCTGTGGATTTCCTCAAAGCACGCATCTGGTAATAATGTGTCAAATTATGAAAAAGCTCCGGTCTGTGCCGGAGCTTTTTTGTTTCAAACAGGAGAAAAGTTATGGCTGAATTCAGACTTTGCATCGTCGGCTTGGGGCACCGGGGGCGTTATATGTTCCGGGATGCCTGCCAGATCCCTGCCTTCAAAGGCGTTGCCGCCTGTGACATCAATAAAGAGCTGTGGTTTGAAGAAACGCTCCACAACGGCAATAAATCCCCCTCACTTGCGTCACAGATGCCGGATGTGACCTTTTATGAGGATTATGACGAAATGCTTGAAAAAGCAAAGCCCGATATCGTCATGGTGGAAACCCCCGCCTACTGCCATGCGGCATTCTGTATCAAGGCTCTTGCGAAGGGGATCCATGTGTATTCAGATATTCCCTCCGTCGCCACGCTGAAGGAAGGCAAAGATCTCTGGGAAGCCTTTCAGGCAAGCGATGCCAAACTCATGACCGGCGCCACCACAATGGGGTGGGGATTCGTCCACTCCTTGCAGGATCTCCACCGGCAGGGATTGTTGGGAAAACCCGGTATCCTTGAAGCAGAGTATCTCCACGACTGCCGGTATCTCTGGGAGGAGACCCCGTGGCGGAAACCCACTTCTCAAACCCACTTTCCCCCCTGCTATTACTGCACGCACTCTCTGGGACCGCTGCTTTCCGTACTGGATGAAGAATTGAGCGAAGTCACCTGTATCAGCTCCGGCAGTCACCACACTCCGGAACTCCCCTTTGCCAATGACTACACCTGTGCTTTGTTCCGCACACCGTCGGGAGTCCTTCTCCGCATGACCACCTCCTTTATCAACAACTGGAAAGGGGGACACCACTCCTTCCGTGTTTTTGGGACAGAGGGATGCTTTGAACACCTTTCAAACCGTGGAGACAAACAATCTGAACGCACCACTTTTTCTTCCAACAAGCTCACAGGTGTGGAAAAGATCACCGAACTGCCTGTGGGATTTTCCCCCTTCTCTGAAGCTGTGAAGAAAAAGTTCAAATCCATAGGCAGCGGCGGACACGGGGGCGCGGATCCCTACCTGATGCTCCGCTTTGCCGAAGCGCTCATCAACAAAGAAAAGGAGATGCCCGTTTCCCTGCGTCAGGGGCTTGCCATGACACTGCCGGGACTCTATGCCGCGGAGTCTGTTTTCAGAAACGGCGAAAAACTCCCGATCCATTACCCATGGGAAAAAGAGCTTTTCCAGAAGGATATCGACACCCTTTCCGCCCCTGTCTCCGGGGTTGAAAAATAAGACAAACCACTTTCAGAGCACCATTCCGGCGATCCATCCAGCTGCCAGCAAGGGCAGATTGTAGTGGAGAAAAGTCGGGATGGTGCTGTCGTATATATGGTCATGTTTGCCGTCGGCGTTGAGTCCGGCAGTAGGACCCAGCACCGATTCAGAAACAGGGGAGCCGGCGTCTCCCAGCGCTCCTGCCACGCCGACGATGGCAACGGTGGCAAGAGGAGAGATCCCCAGTTTGATGCACAAGGGCACATAGATGGCGGCAATGAGGGGAACCGTGGAAAAGGAGGATCCGATACCCATGGTGATGACAAGTCCCACAAAGAGCATGAAAAAGACAGCGATCCCCTTTTGGGCACCGATGCCTGTGGCAAGGAGTTTTACCAGGGTGTCGATAGTGCCTGTGGCTTTCAGGACTCCCGCAAAGCCGTTGGCGGCGATCATGACGATGCCGATGCCCCCCATGAGATAGACTCCTTTGGTGAAGACATCCTGAGAGTCTTTCAGAGAAATGACTCCGGCGATGATAAAGACCAGTATCCCTGCCAGTGCGGCAATGACCAGAGAATCAAGCCAGATCTGTCCGGCAAGGGCAACAGCAATAGCAACGGCGCCTGCAATGACCTTGCGGGGGGAGATCTCAACCACCGCTGCCGTGCTCTCTGCTGCAGCGCCGGAAGTGCCGGAAGCGCTTATTTTTGAATAGTCCCGGGCTTTGCGGTAAGAGAAGAAAACGGCAATAAGCAATCCTGTCACCATTCCCAGAGCAGGTATCAGCATGGCTTTGGGGGCAAGGTCGGCAGTCACCTGAAGTCCGCTGCTGCAGATGCCTTTGATGAGGATCTCGTTCAGGTAGATCTGTCCGAATCCGAAGGGCATGAACATATAGGGGGTAATAAGTCCGAAGGTCAACACACATGCCACTGCTCTGCGGTCAAGTTTCAATTTGTCAAAAAGCGGCAGCAGCGGCGGGATCAGAACCGGGATAAAGGCGATGTGAACAGGGATCACATTCTGGGAAGAAATGGCGGCAAGTGTCAGGATACCCAGAAGTGTGTACTTGAAAAAGAGGATATTTTTTGGGGTCGCTTCTTTGTTGAGCCGTTTGAAAAGCATTTTTGCCAGAAGCTCCGTGATCCCGGAGCGGGAGATGGCGATGGAAAAAGCCCCCAGCATGGCGTAGCTGAAAGCGATCTGAGCGCCCTGCATGAGTCCTGAATTGAAGGCTTTCATAATGGCGCTGCCGTTCATTCCGGCAATGAATCCCCCTGCCGTGGCAGAGATCACCAGAGAAAAGACCACATTCAGCCGCAGAGCCGAAAGAATAAGCATGAGTGCCACAGAAATGAGCACCGGATTTTTAAGCAGTTCCAACATCATGATTACCTCTTGATATGATTTGATGATTTGGATAAAATAGCACTCTTTCAACCTTTTGTCAAATCATTTTCTTTCTTTTATCATTGACTTTTCCACCGAAGAGATGTATACTATAGAAAAACAAATTATAAAGGAGTTTCAAATGGCAGCGCTGGTCAAAGATCCCAACAATATCAAGCTCGGCATTATCGGCATGACCGAAGGCAACGGACACCCCTATTCATGGAGTGCCATCTTCAACCGTTACGATGTGGACGCCATGACAAAGGAGTGCCCTTTCCCCGGTATCCCCGAATACCTCAACAAAGAAGAGTACAGCACCATGGGCATCCCCGGCGCCAGAGTCGCCATGGTCTTTTGCGACAAGGGCAGCGACGCCGAACATGTGGCACGGCTGTCACTGATCCCCGAAGTGGCGGCAAAGCCGGAAGATATGATCGGCAAGGTGGACGCCGTTATCATCGCCACAGACATCGGCTCCGAACACCGCTGCAGAGCCATGCCTTTTCTTGAAGCGGGCATTCCCCTTTTCATCGACAAGCCTCTTTGTGACGATCTGGAAGATCTCCGGTTCTTCAAGGAAAAGGTCGAAGCCGGCTTTCCCCTTATTTCCTCCAGCAGTATGCGTTACGCCAAAGAGCTCCTCCCCTGGTTCCACGGCAATTTCCATGAGATCGGGGAACTGCGTTTTATTTCCATGACCATGCCCAAGAAGTGGGAGACCTACGGGATCCACGCTCTTGAAGCGCTCCTTGCCGTCACCGGTCCCGGATATGTTTCCATCAGGAACACGGGAAGTTTCCAGCGCAACATCTGCCACCTGAAACACGCCCAAGGCTTCGACGCCGTCATTGCCAACAGTTATGATATGATGTATAATCCGGTGATCTCCCTTACGGGAACCAAAGGCTCTTTGAATATCACCCTCAAGGACTCCTACACCTCATTCCGCAACCAGCTGGTAAGTTTCATCGACTATCTGCGCACAGGTGTCCCCCCCATGCCCTTTTCAGAGACGGAAGAATTGATGAAACTTGTCGCAGGCGGCATTGCCAGCCGTGAAGCAGAGGGCAAAGAGATCTTCATTTGAAATCATGGCAGAAGCACTTAAAAATTTTGACCTCATCGTAGCAGGCTCCGGACCTGCGGGGCTTGCGGGGGCGCTCTTTGCTTCTGAAAGAGGGAAACGGGTGCTGCTTCTTGAAAAGGAGAACCGTTTCGGGGGCAAGATACCTTTATCCGGTGGAGGCAGGTGCAATGTGACCAATGTGCTTTCCCCGGAAGAGCTCGCCCGTGCCTTCGGCAAAAATGAACGCTTTCTGCTCCCTGCGTTGCGGAATTTCCCGCCGGAAGAGGTACGGCGCTACTTTCAAAGCCGGGGCGTTGAAATAGAGATCACAGACGGATTCCACTGTTTTCCCCGTTCAAAGAGAGCCGCCGATCTGGTCAAAGCCCTTCTGGACCACTGTGACGAAAACGGCGTGGAGCGTCTTTCAAACGCCGCCGTTGACAAACTGCTTATTGAAGAGGGAACGATCAAAGGGGTCCTCTCCGGGAAAAAGGTTTTTCACGCTCCAAACGTGCTCCTTGCCTGCGGCGGGAAATCCTACCCCAAATGGAGCGGCAGCGAACTGGGATATATCCTTGCCCGTCAGGCGGGGCACACCGTAACGCCCCTCTACCCTGCCATGACAGGGGTCAAGTGCACTGAGATGTGGACCGGGGAGTGCGCGGGGATCTCTCTGGATGATGTGAAATGCTCCATTGATCTCCCCAAAGAAAAACTCTGCTGCCGGAGGGAACTGCTCTTCACCCACGAAGGCATTTCAGGTTTTGCAGTCCTTGATCTTGCGGGGAGAGTGGCTGAACTGCTCACTCAGCATGACACAGTTCCTCTGAAACTTGATCTGTTTGCGCACATTTCTCAGGAAGAGTGGCGCAAGATATTCCAGACATGGCGGCAGGAAAAGGGCAAAACAAGTGCGGGGAAACTCCTTTCGGAGTATCTCCCCAAAAGAGTCATCCCCCATCTCTGCCCCGCCCCTGAAACACCTTTTGCCAGATTCTCTGGCGCCGATACCAGAAAGCTCCTTGAAAATCTCACCGCTCTTACGCTCCACGCGCACGGGGTGGAAAACTGGCACAAGGCAATGGTGACAAGAGGAGGCGTTGATTTGAAAGAGATCAATTCCAAAACAATGGAAAGCCGCCTGATCCGGGGCCTCTACTTTGCCGGTGAACTCACCGACCTTGACGGCCCCTGCGGCGGCTACAATATCCAATGGGCACTCAGTTCCGGTGCCCTGTGCGGAGCAAATATCAGCTGATCTTTACTTTGCGGGCGATCATTATCTGCTGCCCGATAAGAGCAATACCAACCAGCAAGGCTCCGGCAATAAAGATCCAGTGGGAGCTGGCGGGAGTGATCAGGGCACCTCCGAGAAGGGGTCCGACGATGCCCGTTGCGCCCACGATGGTCTCGTTTCCTGCCACATAGCGGTGGCTCCTGGTGGGATGCACCAGAGAATGAAAAACAAAGAAGAAGAAGAAACATCCGGCATAGATACCGAAAAGGGCTGCCGAAAGAGCGAATCCGGCAAAGGTGGAACAGAAAGCAAATCCCAGCAACGCAGCGATCCCCAGCATATTGAGGAGTATACCGTTGACTTTTTTATACATCCAGTCCCGGCTGAAAAAGAGCATGTAACCGGCAAAGCTCTGGAAGAAGCTCACCAGACACATGATGATCCCCATTTGATCCTTGGTGAATCCCAATGCCTGAACGCCCCGGAAGGGTCCCATGGTGCGGATCAGGGCAATGGCAAGACATCCCACGCCTCCTACCAGATAGCCCATCCAGACCATATCAGGAAAGCGTGAATAATCCACGGTTTTTCCCGTTTCAGCAGGAACTGCAGGAAGGCTGCTCTTTTTGGGGAGCATTTCAAGGATGATGAACCCCGCCGCCATAAGGACGCCCGCCGCAATACAGCAGAGAAAAGCGGTCTTAACGCTCAGAAGTCCGAAAAGCAAAGGTCCCAGAGCAAAGCCCAGACTCCAGGAGCCTGTGTAAAGCGCCGTGGAACGGACGATGCCGGAACGGTTGTCGGCGATGTAGCGTTTCATGTACATCTGGAAGGGGGAGAAAAAGAGTGCTCCGCAGCTCCCTGTAAGGATCAGCCAGAGGAACTGGGTGTAGAGTCCGTCAAAGACCAGGAGCCCCAGAGAGACAAGCGCGATACCGATACAGGTACCGATAAGGACACGATGGGACTTTTCCGGTTTGACGATGTAGCCGCTTGCAAAGGCAAGAGCGGTATAGATCAATGCCCAGACCGCCATGGTGGATCCCACCATCCAGGCGGCGACTTTGGCTTCGGAAAAACGGTAGGCGGCAATAAAAAGGATGCCGCTCACCGCAATATCCATCACAAGCGGGAAAAGATAGATCAGATTTTTCATAAATTTGAACTCTTTCAGAAAAATTTGCCTCTCAGGTCGATGGGGAGCTCTTCAATGACCTCATCCCCTGAGCACAGATAGATGTTGTCGTGAAGATTGATGGTGGGGTCGCAGTGGGGCAGAGTCAGCTCCACCACCTCTCCCAGCGCCGGACGGCGGTGGGCGGGGCAGAAAAGTTTTCCATGCTCATCCCCGAACCAGTCGTAGCTCCAACCGGCTTCGGGGAGTCCGTCAGCCGCCTTGCAGGGGGGGGCGTGGGGGGTGAAATAGAGCGCCTTGAGTCCGGCGTCAATGGTGACGAACTCTTTCTGATTGCAGCTGACAACTGTTGACAGACAACTCAATGCACAGGGGAAGGCACTGCCCACACCTTCGATGTTGTAATACTCTGTATCCATCATGCAGTAGGAACCCACCTGGATATCGGTCAACTCCGGGATCTCCACATCAAAGGCGGCGGTCCCTGTACCGGTACCGGTGAGGACCTCACAGGGGATCCCGTCACGGCGCAGATCCCGGACCAGAGCTGCTGCTTCCTTCATCACGGCAACGGTGGCAGCGCCTCTTTCGGCGGCGCTTGCAACATGCTGCAGATTACCGGCGTAGCACTGGATGCCCCGGAAATTGAGATTGGGCAGAGCCAGTATCTCTTTCACAAAAGCCGGGGCATCTTTGAACTCCACACCCGTGCGCCCCATGCGGGGGTTCACATCGGCGATGACATCGAACTTGATTCCGCAGCTGTTGAGGGCGCGCAAATTTTCCACATTGTCGGCAGTGATCCAGAGTCCCGGATGTGCCAGCTTCAGTTCAGCCAGACGCCTGATGCGGCAGGGAGCTGCCACAGGAGAGGTGAGAAGCACATTTTCAATGCCTTTTTTGAGCAGCACTTCCGCTTCTCCCAACTTGGCGGCGCAGATACCGGCGCAGTTCCCCGCCTTCAGCTGCCGGGCGGCAATGGCTGAGGACTTGTGGGTCTTGGCATGGGGGCGGAGCTTCTTCCCCGCCTTTGCCGCAAGCTCTGCCATGCGGGAAAGAGCTTTGTTGAAACGCTCCAGATCCAGCACCAGTGCCGGTGTGGGTAATTGATCTCTTTTCATGAAACAGACCTTCTTATTTGATTTTCCGCAGATTGATACCGGTTTCTTCCCAGAAAAGAGTATCTTCCACAGGCTTGTTGTCGATTTCCCAGAAGTGGTTCATCACATCCTCTTTGACCATGGGAGCGTTGGCAAAGTAATCCTTGAGGGCTTCCACGGAAATGGTGTTTTCAGCGGTGATGGTACCGGCATTATTGAGCAGCGCCGCAAAGAAGCTGGCGGCAGCAGGTTTGGCAAAGCGCTCTGTGTTGAAGGTACAGACAATGAGTTTGCCCTTGCCCGCATTGATGACGCCGCAGTGGCAGAAGTTCCTCAGAGTGTCGTCAGGCATATAGTTTTTGATGCCGTGGATCAATCCCTTCATGCGGTCACGGACAGGTTTATCCACGCCGGAAACAAGCTCGGTCATGGCAACGGGGAAGTGATCCAGATTGAGTTTGTATCCCGCTTCGATCAGATCGTACATGGGAGCATCAAAGAACTTGCCGCAGCCGATGGCATTGCGGAATTTTTCATCGCGGATGATTCCGCCCAGATTGCTGCCCCGGTCCCAGATACAGGGTTTGAAACGCTCAAGAGCGCCGGGCATGTAATATTTTTCCTGACCGGGGTTGTCCCGGTGATAGAAGAGCACCACGGTCTTTCCGGCGTCAAGGTCGGCGAAAAGCTCATCGTTGAGCCGGTCCCGCAGAACGATACCGGAGTCAGCAGCACCGGCGGCGGTGTTGGCGGTGATCCATTGGGCAAAGGCTTTGTTTTCAAGTTTCATCTCAAAGTTGGCATTGACCGTATTCTTTGCGGGGTAGCGCCAGATCTTCCAGTCGTTGCGGCACTCGATGCCGGGGGCAGTGAAAACAGCCTCAATGCGGCACTCTTCGGGAGCTGCCACAGCAGGCAGAGTCACCTTGATATCCACCAGCTTCTGGACGCCGGGAACCACAAAGATGTTGTCGGCGCTGTAGAGCTCTTTGCCGCTGAGAGAGACCTTCAATGTACCAAAGGCATACTGGACAGAAGAGAAGTTGGAAATATGGATGGGGAACTCAACAGTCTGGTCGTCTGCAAAACACTCCTCAGGCAGATCGGTGAGAAGCACCGCATCAGAGTTGAACTGGCGCATCCATGCGGCATCGATGTATTTGTCATCATCAAAGCAGTCCACGATACCGTTTTTGTTTTCATACTTGAAGCAGTCGGCAAACTGGAGCATTTCAAATCCGCAGAGACCTGAGAGACGGAGTCTTTCAATATAGGTTTTGAGACCGAACAGCTTGAACTTTTCAGAAGCGGTGCGGTATTCGGGCAGCTTTGATTCGATCCCCTTCTGTTTGGCAAGGATGCCGAAATCGGTCATGAAGCGGGGCTTTTTGATATCGTTCTTTTCCAGGAACTCAGCTCCCATCCTGGCGGCAAAGGCTTCAAACTTGGCGTTGAGCGCCTCGTAGTCGGGGATCTCGATGTAGTGGACCGCTTCGTGTGCCAGAGTGGGCTTGGCGGGGTTGGCGTAACGGCGGATCTCAGCAGTACCCTCTCTGGCGGTCATGGGGGTGTCTTTGGCAGAACCGTTCATGTGCCAGCAGGCATCTGAAACAAACATGTCACGATGGGATTTGTAAGGGAAATAATAGGCGATATGCTGAGAGAGGATATCGGCACTTGAGCGGTCATATTCGCCCCATCCGGAGTTGTCAAGGATCAGCTTGGCAGGAGCAAGACTTTTGCCCTCTTCGTAAAGTTTGTGGACAAGGGGCTGATGTCCTGAATTGTGCATTTCGTTGCCGATGCAGAAAATGGCGACCGAGGGGTGGTTGCGGTAACGCACGATGGTCTCCCGCCAGTTGGCGTTGTCAAGGGCAAGATTTTTCTTTTTGCCCTGATCGTCATACTCGTAGGCAAACCCGATCTCCATATGGATGAAAAGTCCCAGCTCGTCAGCGGCACGGACGAAATCCTCAGAGGGGATGGTGCTGTGGAAACGCACCAGATTGAAGCCGTACTTTTTCGCCTGACTGATGTGGTAACGGTAGCTTTCGTAATCGCTCTTGCCGGAAAGATTGGGGTGGTCATGGGCGACGATACCCCGGATATATCCCCGGAAACAGAAGGGCTTGCCGTTGACCATCACATGGGTATTGCCCACAGTGACCAGTTCGTTGAGACCGAAAAGTTCGGGCTCCATGCCGTCGGCTTTGAAGGTGTAGAGCACCGGATTCTCAGGGGACCAGAACTCCAATCCGGAAGCGTCAAAGGTGTGGCGGACAGTGCCGTTTTCAAGGGTCTCTTTCTTCAGCAGGGAGGGGGTGAAAACTTTACCGCATCCGGCAGTCACGGTACAGTTGGTGATAGTTTCGGGACCGTCGCAAAAAAGCAGATTTGCGGCGCTGGAAGCGTGGATATAGATTCCGCTCATAAGAATAACTCCTGTTTTGTAAAAACTCTTAAAAAAACGACATCCACATAATATAACATCGTTTTACACCGGATGTCAAGTAAAAAAGCGCTATTGCCCCTTGACTTTTTGCATTAAGGTTGTTATATTGTACCTGACGAAAAATGTTTTTTAAATTTACATAGAGAAAGAGAGATTTTATGGGACATGACAATGGCTTTACTCCCCGGGCAAGATATGCTCTGGTCCTTGCCAAGGAAGAAGCACACAAGATGAATGCCGATGCCATCGCGCCCCACCATCTGCTCCTTGCGCTGCTGGGCATGGAGGATGGTGTGGCAGTTGACATCCTGAAAAAACTGGGTATAAACATTTCCAGACTGCGCATGGAAATCGAAAAGAGCTGTCAATCCTCCGGAGGCGCTCCCGCTGACGGCGCTCAGGAGGGGGCACCGTTGCCTTTTGATCTGGAAATGAAAAAGGTCCTTCTCAGCGCCCACGAAGAGGCACGGGAAATGAACTACAACTTTATCGGCACGGAACATCTGCTTCTGGGCATTCTGAGCCACAGCGGTTCCGATGCCTGCCGGGTGCTGAAAAACATGGGCGTCAATCTGAGCAACGCCAAAGAAGAGATCATGAAAGCCCTTGATTCCGCCTTCCTGCCCCCCCCGGATGAAAAAAATACCGACGGCAAAGGGGATTACCTTTTCAACGGGTTCAATCAGGAAGAACACGGCAGCGAAGAGGAGTCCTTCACTCCCGGCAGCGGGGAAGAGGGCAATCTGCCTGCCTTGAGCACCTACGGCAAAAACATGACCGCTCTGGCGGCGGCGGGGAAACTTGATCCCGTCATCGGCAGAAGCGATGAGATCGCCCGGGTGATCCAGATCCTCTGCCGCCGCACCAAAAACAATCCGGTGCTCATCGGCGAAGCAGGGGTGGGAAAGACCGCCATCATTGAAGGACTGGCTCAGGCAGTGGCGAAAAAACAGGTCCCCGAACTCCTTGCCGACAAGCAGATCTACTCCATAGACCTGCCCCTCATGGTGGCGGGCACCAAATACCGGGGGCAGTTTGAAGAGCGTATCAAAGCGGTCATCGACGAAGTCCGCAACTCGGGGAAAGTGATCCTTTTTATCGACGAACTCCACACCCTTGTGGGAGCGGGCGGCGCCGAAGGCGCCCTCGATGCCGCCAACATCATCAAACCCGCTCTGGCACGGGGCGAACTGCAGTGCGTCGGCGCCACCACCCTTGACGAATACCGCAAAGGCATCGAAAAGGATGCCGCTTTGGAACGCAGATTCCAGAGTGTGCTGGTGAATCCTCCTTCTGTTGAGGACTCCGTCAAGATCCTTGAAGGGCTCAAACACACCTATGAAGAGTTCCACAATGTCTGCTACGAAAGCGCCGCACTCCGTGAAGCGGCACTCCTTGCCGACAGATACATCACCGGCAGATTCCTCCCCGACAAGGCGATCGACCTTATGGATGAAGCAGGTTCCATGGCACGGATCAGCAACGCTGAAAGTGCCCCTGACACAACGGAACTTGAGGAAAAGATCAAAACCCTCAACGCCGCCAAAGGAGAGGCAAGCGCAGAACAGAACTTTGAAGAAGCAGCCAGACTCCGTGATGAAGTCCACGCAGTGCAGGCACAGCTGGATGCCCTTCTGGAAGAGTGGCACGCCGAAAGCAAAAAACGCCGCCCCAATATCGGTGTCTCTGAGATCCGCGCCATCGTTTCCAAGCTCACCGGCGTCCCACTGACTCAAATGACCGAGGGGGAAAACAGCCGTCTGCTCCGCATGGAATCAGAACTTTCCACTCAGGTCATCGGTCAGAGCGACGCCATCAGCGCCGTTTCCCGGGCGCTGCGTCGCAGCCGTGCCGACTTGCGGAATCCCGGGCGCCCCATCGGTTCCTTTATCTTTCTGGGTCCCACGGGGGTGGGAAAAACGCTCCTCGCCAAGACATTGGCTGAGTTCATCTTCGGAGATCCTGAGGCTTTGATCTATGTGGATATGTCAGAGTACATGGAAAAATTCAATGTCTCCCGTCTGGTGGGTTCACCTCCGGGATATGTGGGCTACGGCGACGGCGGAGAATTGACCGAACCGGTGCGCCGCCGTCCCTATTCAGTGGTGCTTTTTGACGAAATCGAAAAGGCACATCCCGATGTGATGCACACGCTGCTCCAGATCCTTGAAGAGGGCAGGATCACCGACTCTCTGGGCAGACGGGTGGATTTCCGCAACACCATCATCATCATGACCAGCAACGTGGGCGCCGCCGCCATGGGGCGCAATGCCGGCGCTCTCGGATTTTCCGGCAGCACCACGGCAGACCGGCGGGATGCCGACAAACTCCAGGAGGAGGCAAAGAAGGTCTTCAAGCCCGAATTCCTCAACCGGGTGGATGATATCGTGGTCTTCAGAAAGCTGGAACAGCAGGATCTTATCGCCATTGTGGAAATCGAACTTGCCAAACTGCAAAAGCGTCTGGAAGCACGGAGTCTTTCCTTTGAGATGGACAAAGCTGCCAAAGAGTTCATTATTTCCAAAGGCAACGCCGCCGAATACGGCGCCCGTCCTCTGCGGCGTGCCGTGGAGCGCTACCTTGAAGATCCCCTCTCTGAAGCTCTGCTCCGGGGAGACTTTGAGAAGGCAGCGGGCGTCAGGGTCACTGCCGGAGCTGAAGAGCTCCAGCTGACTCCAGTGACCGCCGTGAAGAAGAGTTCCAAAGCCAGGGCAAAAACCAAATCCGGAAAAGCTGCCGATGGAGCAAAGAAAAAGAAATAAGATCTTTCTTCTCCTTTCGTGTGGAGTCGGTATATTCACGCTGCTGCTCCTGATCTGGGGTGCCTTCGTGGAGCCCAACTGTCTGGTGATCCGGCGGGAAAAGATCGTGCTCCCCGGTTTGCCGCCGGAACTTGAAGGAACAAAAGCGCTGGTGGTGGCAGATACCCATTTCGGGAACACCTTTGTTGACAAACTGCGCGCTTCACGGATCCTCCACCGTGCCCGGCAGGAGAAAGCGGAGCTCTGCTTCCTTCTGGGGGACTACATCGCTGTGGGTTCGCTCCCCGGATACGGCGCCATGGATGAAAAGGAGCTGAAGAGCTTTTTCAGCGCCCTCAAAGCCCCTCTGGGGACCTTTGCCGTTTTGGGGAATCACGAACTCTGGTACGGCAGAAAAAGAATGGCGTCCATTCTTGAAAGTGCCGGGGTGCAGGTGATCGAAAACAAAGCCGTCAGGATCAAAGGCTCTTTTACTGTGGCAGGACTTTCAGACTTTGCAACGACTCCCTTCAACAGAAATCAGGTCAACGCTTTTCTCAAAACAAAGGCGCCCCGGCTCCTTCTGACCCACAAGGGGGGGGTACTCAAATATCTCTCTGCCGACTGGAAGGGGATCCTCTTTGCCGCCGACACCCACGGCGGACAGATCCGGATCCCCGGCGTCAGTTCGCTGGGGGATTATCTGAAGGGGAAAAAAGAACTTGCCCCCGGTCTTTCGCTCCGCTGGGGCAGACAGCTTTTCATCACCACAGGAGCGGGGGGGCACCGGTTGGGATTCCGGCTCTTCTGCCCCCCTGAGATCGCTGTTGTGACCTTTACAAAAGGAAATCAAATCAAGATATGAAGATCGTACTGGCAATGTCAGGCGGTGTGGATTCCGCCTGTGCAGGACTCCTCTTGCGCCGCATGGGCCATGAGGTCCTGGGTGTCACCATGCTTATTGACGGATTCCCGCCCCCCCCTGCCATGGATTCGGGGGTGAAGGAGTGCTGTTCAAAACTGGGCATTGAGCACCGTTATATAGATGTTTCAGAAACATTCCGCCGTGAAGTGATACAAGTTGCGGCTGAAGCGTGTATCGCAGGACTCACCCCCAATCCCTGTTCCTTGTGCAATCCGGCAGTCAAGTTCGGGGAGCTGCTGAAATTCACCCGTTCTGTGGGGGGGGACCTTCTCGCCACCGGACACTATGTCCGTCAGGTGCGCCGCAAGGGCAAAACCTTTCTGCGCCGGGGCGCCGACCGTGCCAAGGATCAGAGCTACTTTCTGGCTCTGCTCCCGGAAGAAACGGCTGAAAAGGTGATTTTCCCTCTGGGGGAACTGACAAAACCTGTGATCCGGGTGATCGCTTCTGATTACGGATTCAAATTCCACAAAAGTGAAGAAAGTGAAGAGCTCTGCTTTGTCCCTCCGGGTGTCAACTCAGGAGATGAGATTTTAAGGCGGGCAGGACTCACTTCCCGCCCCGGACGCATCATTTTCAGGGGCAAGACCGTGGGACACCATCAGGGAGTCCACCGGGTCACGCTGGGGCAGCGTCAGGGATTGGGCGTGGCGCTGGGGGTGCCTGCTTTTGTCAAAAGCATCGACGCCCGCAAGGCTGTGGTGGAACTTGAAACAGACAGTTCCACCTTGATGAGAGATGAATTTTTCCTCATCCGCCGGGGGGAAGGTCCCATGCCGGAAGATGGGGAGTATGAAATACAGATCCGCTACCGTTCCCTTCCGGTCAGATGTACTCTGACTGAGATCAGCGGCGGACTCTACAAAGTCCGCACCGCTCAGCCATTGCGGGCAGTGACTCCGGGACAGATCGGCGCCCTCTACCGGGGCGACGAACTCTGCGGCGGCGGCATTATTGATTTAGGAGATGACTTATGATAAACGATTTCAGAACAGGCCAGGGCTTCGATGTCCACCGTCTGGTTGAAAACCGCAAACTGATCCTCTGCGGCGTGGAGATCCCTTCTGAACTGGGACTTGCCGGAAACAGCGACGCCGATGTGGCGATACACGCTCTCATGGATGCCCTGCTGGGGGCTCTGGCACTGGGGGATATCGGGGAGCACTTCCCCGACAACACCTCTGAGTGGACCGGCGCCGACAGTACCGACTTGCTGAAACGGGTCCTGGCGCTGCCGGAATTCAAAGAGTGGCGCATCAGCAATGTGGATATCACCATCATCGCCCAGCGCCCCAAACTTGCTCCTTACAAAAAAGCAATGCAGACCCGTCTGGCTGAGGTCATGGGCATTTCTGCTGACCGTATCTCAGTCAAAGCCACCACCACAGAAAAACTGGGTTTCACCGGCAGGGGGGAAGGCATCGCCGCCACCGCCGCAGCGGCACTGGTCAAATAAGGCGCCACAGGTCTGAACGGTACTGTTTCCTCAGATAAAAAGCCCTTCGGGGATCTTTGCGGTCCATGTTTCAGGGATGGGGGCGCCCAGAGCAAAAGCGGTGATGGGGGCAAGGTCTCTGATTTCCGCCTTTTCAAAGGGACACTCCCTGTTGATATGGCGTCCTGCGGCGGCAAAGGTGATGATCTTTTCAGCATCACTGGTGCCGCCGTGGGTCTTTTCCGGAGTACCGCCGTGGTCTGAAACCACCATGAACAAAGTCTCATCCAGCACCCCTGCGGCGGCATATTTGTCATAGATCCTGCCGTATCTTTCATCGGCTTCGGTAATGGCGTGAAGATGTTCTTTTGTGCCGTAACCAAAGGTGTGTCCTGCATGGTCCACATGGTCCAGCTGCACGAAAAGCAGATCGGGGATCCCTCCATCAAGGTACTCAAGGATCTGTTCTGTCAGCTCCGGATCGGGAGCGTTGGACTTGTACACATCAAGATTTTCTTCCACAATGCCGATATTGATGGCGGGCCAGCAGCTGAAGGAGCCCAGACGGGCGCCGGGACGCATACTGCGGAGCACCCGGAAAATGGAGGGATAAGGAGAATCAGCCGGATAGGGGAACTCCATACACTTTCTGTTGGTCAGTCCGTGCTTTTCCGGCTCGACGCCGTGGAGCAGGGAACCCCAGCACTCAGCGCTGATGGTGGGGATGCTGGTGAGCATGTTATATGTCACAGCCCCCTTTTTGAAGATCCGGTCAAAGGCAGGGGTTTCCGCCTCTTTGAAAAAAGCCCCGGCACCGTCAACACCGATAATGACGGCATAACGGAAAGGGGATAAAAAATTCTGTTGCGCCATAAGAAAAAATCCTTGAAGAATAAATTATTGCTCTGCGCTCTCATTGCCGGGAGCGTCATTATTTTCCTGAGAGGCGGCAGCTTTCATCTCTGCTGCCCGGAGTATCATTTCAGCGGGGGTCAGATATTTTTTTGCCTGATTGCAGCTGCGGCAGCAGACCACCATATTGCCTTTGGTACTGCGCCCGCCCCGGGCAACGGGGACGATGTGGTCAAGGGTCAGCTCCTCAGGGGGGAATTTCTCTCCGCAATAACGGCAGATGCCCTTGGCAAAAAGCTCTTTGAAGTAGGGGGTATTCCTCAACTCTCTGGCTTTGGCGCGCTCTCTTTTGATGTGGCGCTCATCCCGTTCTATTTCGATCCAGTCATCCATTGCAGACTCCGGGAAGAACGGGACCTTTGCCGTCAAGAACATCACGGATGGCTTTCGCCACCACAGGGAGACGGTGGGGTTTGGGGAGAAATCCGCAAGCTCCCTGAGCCAGCAGATCTTCAACGGCTTTTTCGTTGACGAATCCGCTTGACAGGAGCACTTTGACATTGGGGTCGATGGCTTTGAGTTTCAGGAAGGTCTCATGCCCCCCTGCTTTGGGCATGATCATATCCAGCAGCACCAGATCCACCATGCCGGGGTTTTCCTCATAAATGGTCACTGCGTCCAGACCGTTTTCGGCAAGGAGCACCGAATAGCCCAGCATCTGCAAGGCTTCGATCAGAAAGTCCCAAATCGTTTCGTGGTCATCGACCACGAGAATCATTTCACTGCCTTGGGGCAACTCATCAATCATCAACTTTTTCTCCGTAGTAAAAAACTGTTCCTTATCATAAGTATACCACATTTTTCCGAAAACGGCAATAGAGATTTCCTGAAATCTTGCAAACTTTTCCAAAAAATTTGTCGTTTTGCGGAGAATAAAATTTTTTTTGCCAAATTCCCCTTGCATTTATCTGCAAAAGGGGTTACTTTAGATGTGTGCTCAAAAAACACTTGTCTTTTCTAAAAGACAAGCAAACAACTTGAAGGTTAAAAAAAAATGTCAAACACAGAACAACTCGCCATCAACGGCGGTCCCAAGGCAGTCGCCGGACCTCTGAAGTCCCGGTTCCATTTCGGCATTGAGGAAAAAGAAGCCGCCATGCGTCTTTTTGACGCAAGTATTGAATCCGGCAACGCTTTCGGCTACAACGGTCCCGAAGAGGAAGCATTCGGCAAAGAGTTTGCCGAGTTCCTCGGCGGCGGTTACGCCGACGGTGTCAACGGCGGAACCAACGCTGTTTTCACAGCTGTGCGTGCCCTTGATCTGAAACCCTTTTCCGAAGTCATCGTGGGTGCTGTCACCGACTGCGGCGGCATGATGCCCATTGTACTCAATAACTGCATCCCTGTGGTCTGCGACACCATGCCCGGCAGATACAACATCGGTCCCGAGCAGGTCGAAGCCCGGATCACTCCCCAGACCGCCGCCATCATCGTGCCCCACATCGGCGGCGAACCCGCCGACATCAAGGGCATCCTTGAGGTCGCCAACCGCCACGGACTCCCTGTCATTGAGGACTGCGCCCAGGCTCACGGAGCCCAGGTGGACGGTCAGTATGTGGGTACTTTCGGAACCTACGGTGCCTTCTCTGTCATGTTCGGCAAGCACATCTGCACCGGCGGACAGGGGGGCATGGTCTTTGCCAAAACTGAAGAACTCTACTGGCGCCAGCGCCGTGCTGCCGACCGGGGCAAACCCTTCGGCATTGAAAATCCTAAGGGCAACGTGATTGCCGCCATCAACTGCAATATGGATGAACTCCACGCCGCCATCGGCAGGGTCCAGCTGAAAAAGCTCCCCGGCATCGTCGCCGGACGCCGCCGTTTCGTGGAACTGCTCAAGAACAAAGGTATCAACGAACTCAAAACCATCGCTCTCCCCGAAGCCCTCCCCGGCACCATCTGCTCCTACTGGTGGGTCCGTCTCCAGGTCAATCTGGAGTCCCTCAACTGCGCCAGAGCCGATTTCTTCAAAGCGCTGCAGGCTGAAGGGGTCCCCGTTGCTCCTGACTACAAGGCGGCACTGCCCTCTACCTTCCCCTGGTTCCAGGACCGTGCCTCAAAGTATCCCTGGAACAATCCTCTCTGTCAGGGTGATCCCTGCCGTGACTTCCCCCTCCCCAACGCCATGGATGCCATGGAAAGGAACTTCATCCTTTTCAGCCACGAAAACTGGGACGAGGAAGAAGCTGAAATGCTCATGAACGCATTCCGTAAAGTGGATGCCGCATTTGCCAAATGATTTCGAGGTGACTCAAATGATGATCGACATACATACCCACATCACCTACGAACACTTTCCTGAGTTCGCCAAGGTCTTTCTGAACCGCCGTCCTTTTACGGCAGATGTGCTGCTTCACCGCATGGATATGGAAGGTATCGACCGTTCCGTGCTGCTGCCCTTGTGCTCCCCTGAGAACATGGATTTCTACGGAGTCACCGGCAACACGGAGTGTATCGAAGCCATGCGGAAACATCCTGACCGCTTCGACACCTTCTGCAACATCGACCCCCGCGCCATGTTCAACACAGCGGACGGCAAGATCCGTGATCTTTTCAAGGTTTTCAAGGATCTGGGCTGCAAAGGTTTGGGCGAGATCTGCGCCGGACTCCCGGTGGACGATGAGCGTTTCATCCGGATCTTCCAGACAGCTGGTGAATTCAAGATGCCTTTGATCTTCCACTTCCAGCGTTCGGACAATACCAGCTACGGAGCCATCGACGATCCGGGGCTCCCCCGGCTCCAGAAGGCGCTGAAGCTCTGCCCTGACACCATCTTCCTGGGGCACTCCCCCTGTTTCTGGAACGAGATCGACGGCGACATGCCTGACGAAGAGAAGCACACCTACCCCATGACTCCCTACACGAAAAAGGGTCTGCTGTGGGAGATGTTTGAAAAGAATCCCAATCTCTACGGAGACTGTTCTGCGGGCAGTGCCCACCGTGCCCTGAGCAAGGATCCCAAGGGTTACGAGTTCCTCCAGAAGTTCCACAAACAGGTCTGTTTCGGAACCGACCGTTTCACGGACATCGACGAACCCATGCCCCCCATCATCGGATACCTCAAAGAGGGGCTTGAAACAGGCAAGCTCACCAAAGCGGCATACGATGCCATCACCTTTGAAAACTACCTGCGCATCACCGCAGGGTAAGCTTCAAAAACAAAGAGGCGCTGCAAAACGCAGCGCCCTTTTTTTGCAGAAAAAACAGATGGTATGCGCCCTCATCCTTCAAGCAGCAGATGGGGCGCCCCATATTTTACTTCTTAAAAGTCACAACTCCATCCTTGATCACAGCGGTGCTCTGGAAATCCAGTGCCCGGTTGGCAGGGAGGTGTCCGTAGGGGTATCCGTAGTAAACAGGACACTTGAGTTTGGCGGCAAGCTCTTTCAAAAAGGCGACCCTTGACTCCTCATCAGCAAAAGTACGGGTAAAGTGGCAGAAAACGACTCCGGCGCACTTGTCGAAGAATCCCCCTTTCTCAAGAGATGTAAAGAGGAGCTTCAACTGTCTTTCTGTGCGCCGCACGCACTCAATAAAAAGAACTCTTCCGGCGGTATCCACCTTGAAGGGGCTCTTCTGCACCTGATCCAGCAAAGCAAGATGTCCGGCATAAACTTTGCCTGAAAAATTCCCCTCACGCAGCGCCGTAAGTTTGACGGGCTCAGGAGACTCCCCGGCAAGGACCGCTTTCAGATGCTTCAAAGAAGCATCATCACAGGAAACAAGTGAACCCAGATTGGGCCCCTGTATGGGGTAGCCAGCCTTCTGAGAAAGCAAAGGTCCTGTAAGACAGGTGATATTGCTGTATCCCATAAGGATCACTTTGCGTTTTCTCATCTCTTTCCAATCAAGCATGGGGGGGAGCTGCTGCGCCCCGGTGCCGCCCCGGGTGGGCAGGATCATATCCACCTCAGGGTCGTTCCACGC
Source organism: Victivallaceae bacterium (assembly GCA_045596885.1). GTDB lineage: Bacteria > Verrucomicrobiota > Lentisphaeria > Victivallales > Victivallaceae > UBA1784. The sequence continues at coordinate 21,616 of JAZODE010000013.1, read as the reverse complement.
CGCCTTGAAGTCAGCCAGCCGCCGGGCAACAGGGATCCCTTTCCTGCCCTTGGGGGCTTTATCGTAGGTGTGGGGCATGACCTTGACCTTGATTCCGGCGCGCTCCAGCATCTTCACCCCCAGGCGGATCTTCGCTTCATTGGGGATACTGGCAGGGGTCAGCACCGCAATGCACTTGATGTGGGCGGGAAAGACTCCCTTGAAGCGGTTCATATCAATACGCGCATTCCCCAGTTGAGTAAAATCCTCAGGATCCGCCGGAGCCGCAACAGCGGCAGTACCGATCATAAGAGCCATGATCAAATTCCCTGTTTTAAGCATATTACATGACCTCTGGCACCTGGATGGTCAGAGTATTGAGTCCATCTGTCAGCACCTGCCGGACCGCCTGAGCCAGCTTGACCCGTCCGGGGATCAGCTCAGGAGCGGCAGTCAGCACAGGACACTCACGGTAAAAAGCGTTGAAGCTCTTGGCAAGGTCAAGGAGGTAATCCACCACGCCGGAGCAGTCACGCTTTTCACCGGCACTCTGGAGCACCGCAGGATAGTAGAAAAGCTTCACCGCCAGATCACGCTCAGCGGCATGGTCGTGCAAGCTCCAGTCGGCATCTCCCACGGTGATCCCCCGCTCGGCAAGTTTTCTTTCGATGGAGCCCACCCGGGCGCAGACATACTGGACGTAAGGTCCGGTATCACCTTCAAAACGCAAGCTTGCCTGAGGATCAAAGATCATGGTGGTTTTGGGGTTGAACTTCAAAAGCATGAACTTCAAAGCACCCAGACCGATGATCTCGCCCCGGCGCTTGAGTTCTTCCTGAGAAAGGGACTCATCCCGCTCGGCACAGGCGGCGGCGGCAAGTCCGGACATTTCATCAAAGAGGTCGTCGGCATCCACAACGGTACCTTCACGGCTCTTCATCTTGCCGCTGGGCAGATTGACCATGCCGTAGGAAAGATGATAGCAGCGCTGCGCCCAGTCATAGCCCAGACGGGAAAGCATTTCAAAGAGCATCTTAAAGTGGAGATTCTGCTCATCCCCCACCACCCAGACCAGCTCTTCAGGCTTGTAGTCATTGAATTTCCGCAGAGTGGTCCCCAGATCCTGAGTGATGTAGACACTGGTCCCGTCAGAGCGGAGCACCACCTTGGTGCCCATCTTGCCCATGTCACAGATGACAGCGCCATCTTCCCGTTTGGTAAAGCCCCCCTTTTCAAGTCCCTGCTGTACCACATCCTTACCCAGCAGATAGGTCTGGCTCTCAAGGTAAGTGTGGTCAAAGTGGATCCCCATACGCTCGTAAGTTTCAGCAAATCCGGCAAAGACCCATGAATTCATCTTTTCCCACAGGGCACGGACATCAGGGTCGCCGGCTTCCCACTTTCTGAGCATCTCCTGAGCGGAGCGTCCCAGTTCGGTTTCAAGGAAAAGTTCATCTTTGTCCTTGTCTGCCCATTCCGGATGCGCTGCACGGACAGCGTCGATCTCTTTGGAAAGCTCGGTGTTGAATTTCACATAGAAATCCCCCACCAGATGATCCCCCTTCTTGCCGCAGCTTTCAGGGGTAACGCCTTCGCCGAAACGCTGGTAAGCAAGCATGGATTTGCAGATGTGGATACCCCGGTCGTTGACCAGATTGATCTCCACCACATCGTGACCGATGCGCTTGAGGAGCGATCCCAGAGTCATACCCAGAGTGTTGTTGCGGACATGGCCCAGATGCTGAGGCTTGTTGGTGTTGGGAGCTGAAAATTCGATCAGCACCTTCCGTCTGCGGTCAGCAGGGAGCTTCACCCGTTCAAGCAAAGCTGCAATGTCAGCGGCTCCGGCAGCAAAAAGCGCCGCAGGGGTCAGTGTGATATTGACAAAAGCCTTCACCGCCGTCACTTTGGCGATGTCGGCGTGGGACTCCAAAAATTCAGTGACCGCAGCCACAGCCCCCTGAGGCCCGCCGCAGAACTTGGCGATCTTGAAACAGTTGATGGTAAAATCCCCCTCCTGTCCCGCAGGACAGGCTTCAAGGGAAAGGGGCTGGTCGCCGGTAAAGGCAGGAAACTTTGACCGCAGTGCGGTCTGGAGATCTTCAAGAAACTTCATAGCATTATCTTTCTTTTACAAAGTGGTTTTAAGTACAGTGGTCTCGCCGTCTTCCAGAGGAATGATCTTGTATCTGCCGAAAGCGGCAGGGATCAGTCCGCTGCGTCCGATTTCCAGTTCACAACGCAGCTCCGGTGATTCACCCACAATGGCAACAGCGCCGTTGATGGCTGAAATCAGATGGAAACTGCCGTCGGCAGAGGTATCATCACGCCACTCGGTCACCATCCGCAATTCACTGACCCTGAAAAACTGGGAGTTGTTCACAAGTGTGTACTTGCGGTTGAATCCCGCCTGCCCTGTGACACCAGGGATCCGGTGGGTGTTGCGGTTGTAAAAATCAGTGGCAGCCAGTCCTTTTTCCAGATGGAGCTCCCGGGATTTGCCATCCTTGTCAAGGCGTCCCCAGTCACTCAGGCGGTAGGTAGTGTCGCTATTTTGCTGGATCTCAAGAAGAAGATTGCCGCCTCCAATGGCATGAAGGACTCCTGCAGTTATAAAATAGGCATCCCCCGGCACCGAACGGTGACACTGGAGAAGCTGTTCGATTTCAGGAGAGTTCACCTTTTCCTGAAACTGCAGTCTGGTTGCCTTGGGGCTCAGCCCCGCCATGATACGGGCACCCTTACGGGCGGCGATCACATACCACATCTCGGTTTTGGGTTCGGAACCGTCGGCAAAAGCCTTGCAGGTGCGTTCATCAGGATGGACCTGAAGACTCAAGCGGTCTCCGGCATCAATAAGTTTGATGAGCAAGGGGAAACGGCTGGCGTCAGCTGCCCGGGCGCCGATAAGAGAGCGTCCGTAATGACGCACCAGCTCAGAAAGGGGTGTCCCGGCAAGTTCACCCTCAGCCACAGGGGTGTCCGCTCCGGCACGGTCGGAAAGTTCCCACGCTTCTCCTGTCCTGACTCCGGCGGGAGTTTCCCGGTGCAGAAGTTCGGACATCAAAGTGCCGCCCCAGGGACGCTCCTGATAGACGGGAGTGAACTTGAGAGGTGAAAGGGCAGTAATTTCAGGGAAGTATGTCATGCTTGTTCCTCCAGACTGTATTTACGGCAAATTTCAACAAATTCAGGATCAAGGCGTGCGATCCGGTAATTTTTATCTACGGCGCCCAGGATCACATATCCTTCGGCAAGGAGAGTCTCCTCCCGGTAGACCTGAGTGACGATCTTGAGCCTGACCCGGGTGATCTCCGCTACGGCAGATTTGAAAGTCAGCAGATCATCATAACGGGCAGGTGAACGGTAACGGCAATTTGCCTCCACCACCATAAGGAGCCAGCCCCGGCGTTCCAATTCAGCGTAGGGCAATCCGCAATCCCGGAGCATTTCGGTCCTTGCCCGTTCAAAAAATTCAAGGTAATTTCCGTAATAGACCACCGCCATCTGATCGGTGTCTCCGTATGAAACACGGTATGTGGAAGTGTGGAACATATCAAGCTCTCCCCTTGCGTTTTTCATCGACGATCCGGGAAATGGCATCAATGGTCTCCTGAAGACTCATATCAGAGCAGTCAACAGTGACAGCATCAGAAGCCGCCTTCAAAGGCGCCACCGCCCGGGTGGAGTCCTGCAGATCCCTTGCCTCTATATCGCGGATGACCTCTTCCAAAGTGGCTCCGGGATCTACCTCGCCCTGCGCCATGCGCCGTTTGGCACGGACAAGAGAAGAAGCGGTCAGAAAAATCTTTACCTGGGCATCGGGGAAGATCACCGTTCCGATGTCCCTGCCTTCCATAACGATCCACCTGCCGTCAGCGCTGCGGCGCTGGACCTCAAGGAGAAATTCACGGACAATGGGCTGTTTTGCCACACAGCTGGCGCCGGCGGCACACTCCGGTGTACGCAGGGCATCACCGGGATCAGAGCCGTTGAGCATGAGGGCGGAGTCTTTATACTCAAGTGAGATCTTTTCAAGGGCAGAAGGTTCAACAGGATCAAGAGAAGCGCCTGAAGATCGCAAAGCGTATGCCACAGCTCTGTAAAGGCTGCCGGTGTTCACATGGGTAAAACCCATTTTTTGGGCAAGTCCCTTTGCCACACTGCTTTTTCCTGCACCTGCAGGACCATCGATCGCAACAACTGTTCTACTCAACTTAACGCCTCCCTGAAAAGAAAAAGGTCCAGCCTGATTGTCTGATAAACAATCCGCCGGACCTCAGTTGAAAAATTCGTGCGGATTAATGTCCGCTGCGGTTCTTGAGACGACCACTCTTGAGGAATCCTTCATAATGACGCATGGTCAAATGGGATTCCAGCTGGCTCATAGTATCAAGCACCACACCCACCATAATCAGCAAGCTGGTACCGCCGAAGAACTGGGCGACCATGAAAGGAATATCAAACTTGCTGTAAAGGAACATGGGGAAGAGTGCCAGCACCAGCAGGAAGACCGCACCGCCCGCAGTGACACGGGTCATGGTGGAGTCAAGGAAATCTGCCGTGGGCTGTCCGGGGCTGATACCGGGAATATAGGAGCTCTCTTTCTTCAAATTGTCTGCGATCTGCAGAGGATTGAACTGGTTTGCCACCCAGAAGAAGCTGAAGATCAGGATCAATGCACCGTAAGTGACCATGTAGCCCATACCATCCTGGCGGAAAAGTGTGGTCAAAGTCATCCAAACACCGCCGTACTTGCTTGCCATGGTCTGGAAAATGAACTCAGGGACCATCATAATGGCACCGGCGAAGATGATAGGCATAACGTTGGCAAAGTTGACCTTGAGGGGCATATAGGTGGAACCTGTGTTCATGGACTTGCCCACAGTTTTACGGATCATCTGAATGGGCACGCGGCGATATCCCTGAGAGAGGAGAATGGTTGCAGCAGTGACAGCGCAGAAGACCACAAGGAGCAGAAGCAGATGAACAGGACCGAAAGTAGCTCCTCCGGGAGTCTTGCCGGAAACAGCCATCTGAACAAGTTCGATAACAGAGTGGGGCAGTCTGGAAACGATACCGATGGTAATGATGAGAGAAACACCGTTACCGATACCGCGCTCGGTGATCTGTTCGCCGAGCCACATGAAAACCATTGTCGTACAGGTCAGAACCACAGTGTTGACCAGAACGAAAACAGTGCTGTTGCCAATAAAAAGAGGTGAAGCAGGGGTAGGAAGTCCGAGACGGGAGGGATCGATCATTGCCATAGTCACCATGGCTCCCTGAATGAGACAGACCGCAATGGTCAGGTAACGGGTCCACTGGGTGATCTTGGCGCGTCCGGATTCACCTTCACGCTGGATTTTTTCAAGCTGCGGCAGAACAGGGACCAGCAGCTGCATAATGATTGATGCGGTAATATAGGGCATGATACCCAAAGCACCCAATGCAAAGTGAGTCAAGGCACCGCCGGAAAAGACATCGATCATGCTCATGACGCCGCCTGCGTTTTTGGCAGCCATACTCTGAATAAACTTTTCAAGAGCCGCCGGATCGACTCCGGGGCAAGGGATGCTGCTAGCGAACCGTACCAGAATAATGATCAGCGCAGTGAAAAGGAGACGGGTACGCAGCTCTTTGACTTTGAAAACATTGAGAAATGCCCGCAACATATTGATTTAATTTCTTTCGCTTAAGTTTAACAAATTCTCCGGGACACCGGTTTCCCAGTGTCCCGGACACTTCATGAAGCGTCAGCCGATAACTTCGGTTTTGCCTCCGGCAGCTTCGATCTTGGCGATCGCAGCCTGGGAGAATGCTTCAGCCTTGACAGTGACTGCCTTGGTGATCTCGCCGTTGGCAAGGATCTTGATAGGCAGAGCAGCTTTGCCAAGGAGACTTTTGGCGCGAAGGCTTTCGGCGTCAACAACGTCGCCGGCAGCAAATTCACGCTCGATAACGCTCAGGTTCACCAACTGGAAAATAACCCGGTCGGCGTTCTTGAAGCCCCGCTTGGGCAAACGCCGGAAGAGGGGAATCTGACCGCCCTCAAAGAAGGGACGGATAACCGCACCGGTACGGGACTTCTGTCCCTTATCGCCGCGGCCTGCGGTCTTGCCCAGTCCGGAGCTGTCACCGCGACCAACCCGTTTGCGGGGTTTGCGGGAGCCGGGAGCCGGTTTCATATCATGCAGTTTCATAATTCAAAACTCCGACATTAGTTGTTTTCAGTTTCCGCCGGAGCTTTCTCCGGCAAGGCCATGCCGCGCTTGGCATAGACAGCTTCACGGGTGGTGAGAGCGTCGATGGCAGCAAAAGTAGCTTTGGCCACGTTGATGGAATTGGAAGCACCCAGAGACTTAGCCAGCACATCTTTGACACCGGCAAGCTCAAGGATGGCGCGCATGGCACCACCGGCGATCAAACCGGTACCGGAGCTTGCGGGACGCAGCAGGACGCGGGCGCCGCCGAACTTGCACTCAATTTCATGAGGAATGGTGTCGCCATTCATGGGAATGGTCACCAGATTCTTGTGTGCGGCCTCGCTGCCCTTGCGGATAGCATCTGAAACTTCGTTAGCTTTGCCGTAGCCGTAACCGACCCGGCCTTTACGGTTTCCAACAACCACCAGAGCGCCGAAACTCATGTTTTTGCCGCCTTTGACGACCTTGGCGCTGCGGTTGATGGAAATCACATTTTCATCGAACTCGCTGACCACAGCGGGTTCGTTGTCACGTTCACGTCTTGCCATATTCAGAGTTCCTTATCCTTAGAACTTGAGACCATTCTCACGGGCAGCTTCGGCAATAGCCTTGATGCGGCCGTGATACTTGTAACCGGAACGGTCAAAGACCACCTCGGTAATATTGGCAGCCTTGGCAGCCTCAGCAGCGAGTTTGCCCAGCAGCTTGGCACCATCCAGGTTGGGACGGTTGTTTTCATCAGCCTTGAAGGCGGAGCTCAAGCTGGAGGTCGCAGCCAGAGTGCGGCCGGCGACATCATCGATGAACTGACAATAGATGTTGTTCGTCGTAATGCTGACACAGAATCTCGGACGGGCAGCCGTACCGGAGATCTTGAGACGGATCCGGTTGTGGCGGCGTGCGCGCTGAGTTTTTTTATCGATTTGAGACATTTTATGCTTCTCCTTAAGCAAAACCAGTTATTAACCGGCTGCTTTTCCTTCCTTCAGAATGATGCGTTCATCCACATAGCGGATGCCCTTGCCCTTGTAGGGTTCCGGGGGACGGAAGCGACGGATCTGAGCGGCAGTTTCACCCACGAGCTGCTTGTCGATACCTTCGATGATAAGGACATTCTGAGCCTGGGAGTGAAGCTGTTTCATGGAGTCGCCGGGAGCGATGGTCAACTTGATCTCTTTCGGAACTTCAAACTCAATGGTGTGAGAGAAGCCCAGATTGAGGGTCAGTTTGGAACCGGCAAGGGTGGCTTTGTAACCAACGCCGATGACCACGAGTTCCTTCTTGAAACCGGCAGTGACACCAGCAACCATGTTGTTGATGAGACTGCGGGCCAGACCGTGCATTGCGTTGGCCTGACGGGTTTCGTTGACAGGACTGACAACAATATCATTGCCTTCCACAGCGGCGGTGACGTGGGGAGGAAGTTCCAGTGTCAGTTTCCCCTTGGGGCCTTCCACTGTCACAACGCGATCCGCCACGGCAAACTTGACGCCGGCAGGGAGTGCGATAGGTTTCTTACCAATGCGTGACATTTTAATAATTCCTTATTCGCGCACGATTACCAGACGTAGCAAATGATTTCACCGCCGACGTTTTCAGCTTTCGCTTTGCGTCCGGAGATGATACCTTTGGGGGTGCTCAAGACCACGATACCGAGACCGTTGCGGACGCGGGGGATCTCCGCGCAGCCGCAGTGGACACGGCAGGAGGGCTTGCTGACACGCTCCAAACCGGCGATGACCGGCTTGCCGCCATAATATTTGATTTCGATTCCGAGAGTGCGCTTGGCGCCCTCACCGGAAACAGCAAAGTCACCGATGTAGCCTTCTTCTTTGAGAACAGCGGCGATAGCAGCCTTCTCATTGGAAGCGGGCATAACAATTTTCTTCAACCCGGCACTTCCGGCGTTGCGGATGCGGGTGAGCATATCGGCGATGGGATCCTGCATACTCATTTTATGCTTTCCTCCTGATTACCAGCTGGCCTTGGTGACGCCCGGGATCTGACCCTGAGAGGCCAGTTCACGGAAACAGATGCGGCAGAGCTGGAACTTGCCGATGTAGGCACGGGGACGACCGCAGTTGCGGCAGCGGGTGTAGTTGCGCACCGCAAACTTGTTGGACCGGGCGACCTTGACCATTAAACTCAATTTAGCCATGATGACAAGTTCCTTTCCTTATTCCTCAAAGGGCAATTCCAACATGCGGAGCAGCTCCATTGCAGAAGCATTATCCTTTGCGGTGGTCACAAAAGCGATGTTGACACCCAGGGGATATTTCAGCTTATCCGCATCAACTTCGGTAAAGACAGAGGTATCACGGATACCCATGTTGTAGTTACCGACACCGTCGAAACCCTTCTTGGGGATTCCGCGGAAGTCGCGCACGCGGGGCAGAGCGTTGTGCACGAAGCGGTCCAGAAACTCATACATGCGGTTGCCGCGCAGTGTAACCATGACACCGGTCTGCATACCCACACGGAGCTTAAAGTTGGAAACGTTCTTACGGGCTTTGGTGATGACAGGCTCCTGACCGGTCATGGCGCCCAGGTGCTTCTTGGCTTCGGTAAAGCTGTCACGCTCAGCGTCAGAGGAGATACCGGTGGAGATGACGATCTTCTCCAGTTTCGGAATGTCCATAACATTGGCAATGTTCAGCTTCTCAGCGAGAGCCTTGCGCACTTCTTCCAGATATTTTTTCCTCATATCGGGCATTTTAAATTACTCCTCCGACTTCTTGTTCACATTGGAAACATGAACTGAAACGGACCGTTCCACCAGACCGCCGTTGGGGTTGGCCTGGCTCTTACGGAGGGTGCGCTTACCCATCTTGGAGGCAGCTCCGGCGTTTGCCAGATTGAGCACCACACGATCCTTCTTGGTCAGGATAGCGGCAATGGTGGCTTCTTCACCTTTGAAGTTGCCGGCATTGACCACAACTTTGTCGCCTTTTTTGACGTGGTATTTATTCATTACAGCACCTCCGGCGCGAGAGAAATGATCTTCATAAAGTTCTTATCGCGCAACTCACGGGCGACAGGTCCGAAAATACGGCTGCCCACGGGGTTCTTGTCCTTGTCGATAAGAACTGCTGCGTTCTCATCGAAACGGAGATAGGAACCGTCTGCACGACGGATCTTCATCTTGGAACGGACGATCACGGCCTTGACACGCTGACCTTTTTTGACGGTGCCGTCGGGCAGAGCTTCCTGAACGGCAGCACTGACGATATCACCGACGACGGCGTGCTTTTTCTGCTGGCCGAGAACAGTGATCACCAGCAGGGATTTAGCCCCTGAGTTGTCGGCGACCTCTAATATGGTTTGCATCTGAATCATGATGACTTATTCCTTAACTCTTCCAGCTTGGATCAAGCTTCGACAACATCGTTCTTGATCGCGTGGCTGATGATCTCAACCAACCGCCACCGCTTGTTCTTGCTCATGGGGCGGGTCTCAACGATGCGAACGGTATCGCCGATCTTGGCTTCATTGTTTTCATCGTGAGCAGTGAATTTCTTGCTCACTTTGACGATCTTGTGATAGCGGGGATGGGCGGTGCGGCGTTCAACTTTGACGACAATGGTCTTGTTCTGAACATCGCTGACCACAACTCCGACCCGCTCCTTGCGGTTGCCGCGGACGGCCACAGTGGTTTCGCTCATGCTTTCACCTCTTTATTTTTCCGGGCTGCTTCCTCGGTCAGGCAGCGGGCGATATCGCGACGCAGTTCTCTGACACGGGCAGTTTTCTCAAGCTGTCCGGTACGGGATTGAATCTTGAGATTCAGCTTTTCACGACGCATTTCAAGGACCTTTGCGGTCAGCTCTTCGTCGGTAAGCTTAACTATATCAACGTACTTCATTTGGGTTTACCTGTATTAGTTTTCACGGGCCAGGAACTTGCAGCGGACGCACAGCTTGTTGGCGGCGCGGCTCATAGCTTCCTTGGCAATGGTTTCACTGCAGCCTGAAATCTCGAACAGGATACGTCCGGGGAGAACCGGAGCGACCCAACCTTCAACAGCACCTTTTCCCTTACCCATACGGACTTCAAGAGGCTTCTTGGTGAAAGAGCGGTACGGAAACATCCGGATCCACACTTTGCCGCGACGCTTCAGGTGACGGTTGATAGCCACACGGGCTGCTTCGATCTGATTATTGGTGATGTACCCACGGGTCAGCGTCTGGAGAGCGAAATCGCCGAAATCCAATTTATTATTGGTTGTGGCGAGGCCTCCGTTATTTCCGCGCTGAACCTTTCTGTACTTTACCCTTTTTGGCATTAACGGCATTTTCTTCTTCCTCCAAGGATTCCTTATGACAAATCCAAACCTTCACGCCGATTTTACCGGCCTGAGTATTGGCAGCGACATAGCCGTAATCGATATTGGCCTTCAGAGTGTGAAGGGGAATACGGCCTTCCTTATACTGTTCCTCACGGGCGAGTTCTGCACCGCCGAGACGGCCGGCACAGTTGATCTTGATACCATCGGCACCATTGTCCATCGCCAGCTGGATAGCGCGTTTCATCGCACGGCGGAAACCGATACGACGCTCAAGCTGCTGAGCGATGCTCTCAGCCACCAGCTGAGCATTGGTCTCAGCGCGGCGGACTTCAGCGATGTCCACGAACACCTCTTTACCGGCAGCCAGCTTGGCGAGAGCGACGCGAAGAGCCTCGAGATCCTCACCTTTTTTGCCGACCAGAACACCGGGGCGGGCGGAGTGAATGGTAACACGCACTCTGCTGGCGAAGCGTTCGATCTGAATACGTGCAATAGCAGCGGCAGGACGCATCTCGCGGATGCGGGCACGGATCTTGAGATCCTCCTGCAGCCAGTCACCGAACAAAGTGCGTCCGGCGTTTTTCTTGTCGGCGAACCAGCGTGATTCCCAGTTATGGTTCAACGCAGTTCTGAGACCGATCGGATTGACTTTCTGTCCCACGTTTCGTTTCCTTATTGATTGTCGGTCAGAATGACTTCAAAATGACTGGTCCGTTTCCGGATACGACCGGCCGATCCCCGCGCTTTCGGACGAAAACGCTTGATGATGGGGCCCGGACTCACCAATGCTGCCTTGACGGTCAGCAACTTGCGGTTGACATCGCAGTTGTTCTCAGCATTTGCCACTGCAGAACGCAGAGTATCGCCGATGAGAGCAGCCGCCTTGCGGGGGCTCAGTTCGACGATGGCAAGGGCTTCAACTGCACTCTTGCCCTGGATCAGGCGGGAGACATGCCGCGCCTTCTCAGGAGAGATCCGCACATTTTTGGTTAAAGCTCTAACTTCCATAATCTTAACATTTTTCCTTTTTGCATCAGCCGGCTTCAAGTTCCTCACTCACCTGAATGAGGACCCCGGCTCAAAAGAGTCCACCCGGCTGACCGGGTTATTCCGGCTCCACCTCCTTTGATCCAGAGTCATTTGAGGGTCTTCCCTTTGATCCGTTTTCGCACTTGCTCCCCGCCGGGAGCCGGATCCTAACCCTCGAACTCTTCCTCTATACGAAGCTGTCCGGATACAGCTGATTCCTCTTTTCAGCCGCTTCCCGACGGCTGAAAGAATATTTCAACTGCGCTTGTCCACCGATTTTTCAAACCTGAAAAAGAAGTCTGTGTAAGGGGTGACATCCCTTTTCATGTTTTCCATTTCAATGGACCTCGTTGCGGTTTTACCCGAGGCTCAACAGAGCCGCCAAATCCCCGGCAAGCAGTTCAGCATCAACCACTTTCCGAAAATTTGCCGGCTGCGCCATGAGACTCCGGCACAACTGCAGCGAACTACATCACAAGTGCACAATACACCTGCAAGTCATATAATATAGCATACAAATAGTGTATTATCAAATGATTTTCAAAAAAAATCCCGTTTTTTCTTGAAGAAATCCCCTCCCGGGCGCTTCTCTGCTCAAGAGGAGATTTTCATTTATTCATAACGCAACGCTTCAATGGGGTCAAGTTTTGAAGCTTTCCAAGCTGGATAAAACCCGAAAACCACCCCCACAAAGACCGACACGCCTACAGCGGCGACCACGGCGCCGGGGCTGGATTCGATGGGCCATTTGAGATAGTAGTTCACCAGCAGTGCAGCTCCGTGTCCTGTCAGGATCCCGATGATCCCACCCACAAGGCAGAGAATGATGGATTCAACAAGGAACTGTTTCAGGATGTCAGAGGATCTTGCCCCCACAGCCATACGCAGTCCGATCTCTCTTGTTCTTTCTGTCACAGAGACCAGCATGATGTTCATGATGCCCACGCCCCCCACGATGAGGGAAAGAAGCGCCACACCCAGGAGCAGATTGGTCATGAGCAAGGTGGTGCTGTTGAGCATTGACATGAAGTCACTGGAGTTTCTGATGCGGAAGTCATCATCTTCCATGGGGCGCAGACGGTGGCGTTCACGCAGCAGAGCTGTGATCTCCTTTTCCGCCTGTTTCACCTTTCCGGGGGTGGAGGCGGAAAAGACGATCTGGTCGATATAGGTGAATTTGGGGATCAGCAGCTTATCTGTGGTGAGACTTGCGTCGGGTTCAGGGTAAAGTGCCACGCCCGTGGCAGGATAAAGTTCGCTGGGTTTGGAGGCGGGAGTGCTTTTGGTACTGGTGGCAGTGCCGCTCCTGCGTCCGGTGATACGCATACGGATGGTGGTCCAGGGAGCCATGAGCACATCATCTTCATCCATGCCCATCATATTGGAGCCTTTGGAGTGGAGCACTCCCACCACTTTGAATGCCACATCCCGTATCCTCAGTTCGCAGTCAACAGGGGAAATGTTCCCGAAAAGCTCCCGTGCCACGGTGGAACCGATGACACAGACCCGGGCGTTGCTTTCCACCTCTTCCCGGGTGAAACTCCTGCCTTCGGCGATGCGCCAGTTGCGGATGTAAAGGTACTCCGGCGCCACACCGTAGATCCACTGGGGCACCCAGTTGGTGTTGCCGAAAATCAGCTGTTGAGTGGAGGCACGGACCACAGGGGAGTAGTGGAGCACACTGGGACACTCTCTGCCTACAGCTTCTGCGTCGGCAGGAGTCAGAGAGACACGGGAACCGTACCCCATGGTGACACCGCCCCGGCGGAGCCATCCCGGAAGGATCAAACCGGTGTTGGCGCCCATCTTTTCAATGGTGGTGCGGACTGAGGTTTTGGAGCCGTTGCCGATTTCCATCATGGTGATGACAGCGGCGATACCGATGACGATGCCCAAAGTAGTCAGCAAAGCCCGGGTGGGATTCCGTTTCAGCGCCTTGAGGGCTGTAATGATGGTATTGAGAAAGTTCATTTGAAACCTCCATCTACGACCAATCCGTCAGAGACGCGGATCACCCGCTTGGCGTAATTGGCGATCTCGTCGGAGTGGGTCACAAGAATAATGGTGATCCCTTCAGCGTTGAGGGCATCGAACATCTGCATCACCTCAACGGAAGTTTTGGAGTCAAGATTTCCGGTGGGTTCGTCGGCAAAGATCAATGGCGGACGGTTCACCAGCGCACGGGCAATGGCAACACGCTGCTGCTGACCGCCCGAAAGCTGGGAGGGGTGGTGATGGGCGCGTTCGGTAAGTCCCACCTGTTCCAGAGCTGCCATGCCACGGCGGCGCCTTTCGGCGGAGCTGAGTCCCCCCGCAGTGTAAGCAAGGGGCATGATAACATTTTCAATGGCGCTGGTACGGGGGAGCAGATTGAAGCTCTGAAAGACAAATCCGATCTTATGGTTCCGGATCATGGCGCGTCTGTCGCCGGAGGCTCTGCCCAGCTCTTCCCCTTCCAGAAGGTAATCCCCCGATGTGGGACGGTCAAGACAGCCGAGAATATTCATCAGCGTACTCTTGCCTGAACCGGAAGCCCCCATCAGCGCCACATAATCACCCTGTTCTATTTCCAGAGAGATCCCCTTGAGTACAGGGACCGTAAGTTCCTCAAGGAAATAGGTTTTGGTGATTTCTTTGAGTTCTATGAGTTTGCTCACTTGGATCACCGTGCCTTCTGCTGTCCGGATTGGGTGCGTCCGGGATTGAGGTTCCGCCGTTTGAACTGGGGCATCTTGGGCATGAAGGGACTGCCGCCGGAAGCCTTCTTGACTTTGGGGGCTCCCGGAGTTTCAACAACAGTGCCGTTGACAACATCGTCTCCTTCTTTGACATCACCTGAAACGATCTCAGTCTCTCCGGAACTGACCAGACCGGTGGTGACTTTCACAGGTTTAAGCCCCTGAGGGGTCTGGATCCAGAGGAGACGGTCATTGCCACGGCGTGACTGGAGCAACTCGGCAAATTTTCCGGCAAATTCAGGGGCGACCATGGCGGGCTCAGGCTGGAAGCGCAACGCGGCGTTGGAAACAGTCAGCACATTGTTGCGGCTTGCCTTGATAAAACGCACATTGGCGGTCAGGTAGGGCAGAAGTGTGCCGTCTTTGTTGTCGGCACTGATCTCAACAACATAGGTCACAACGTTCTGGGACATGGTGGCGTTCAAACGGACCTTGAGGACATTTCCCCGGAAACGGCGGCCGGGGAAGGTGTCAACGGTGAAGATCACAGGCATCCCGACTTTGATGTCGCCGATATCCGCTTCGTTGACAGATGCCCACACCTGCATCTTTTTCAGGTCTTTGGCGATGAGGAAGATACTGGAGGCGCTCATATTGGAAACCACCGTCTGTCCCACACTGACCCGGCGGTCGATGATGACGCCGTCAACAGGTGAAGTGATGACGCAGTAGTTGAGATTGCGTTCGGCTTTGAGGAGTGCGGCTTCAGCAGAAGCCAGCTGGGAACGCGCTTGAGCAAGAGAGGCTTCGGTAACACCGGTACGGGCTCTGGCGGCGAAATACTGGGCTCTGGCGGCATCGTAATCGCTGCGGCTCATTGCCTTCTTGGGGAAAAGTTCACGGGCACGGCTCCAATTCTGTTCAGCCAGCAGAAGATCCGCTTTTGAAACGGCGATGTTCGCCTGTGCGCTTTTGATGGCTGCCTCTGCCTGCAGTTTGGCTGCTTTCGCCTGCCGGACCTCAGCTTCGTAAAGCACATCGTCGATCTGGGCAAGGACCGATCCGGCGGTGATCCGTGAACCGTAATCCACAACTTTGCCGTCGGCGTCGGTGCCGAATTTCATGATCTTGCCGTTGACCTGAGCACCGACATTGATGAGCTCTTCGGGTTCAATGGTCCCTGAGGCGCTGATGGTACTGCGGAGATCGCCTCTGCCGATGCTCTCAGTCTGGAAGGAGAGCTTTTCCCGGGGGGCATTGTAATAACGGTAGAGAGCCACTCCTCCCCAGCCCAATGCGCCCAGTACAACGATGGTGATAACGATTCCCAATACACGCTTCATTTTCTAATTAATCCTCTATTATAATTAAATATACTTAACGATATATCCACCTGAATAAACGCTTCTCAGAACGGTTTTATTGTTTGACTTTCAATTTTTTTTGTAATTTTCCGGCAGTCGGACCTTTTTGCCCGGATAGATGGTGATGTAAGTCACAGGCGCAGCCACATCAACGGATTTGAGATTGAGTTTGGCTTTGATGAAATAGCGCCGCTGAGTTCCGGGAGTTATGACCAGATTGGCGGGAAAATCCAGCCGGGAGCTGACAAAGAGGCTCCCGCCGGGGGGGATCGTCACCGGATAACGCCAGATGGGACGCTTCACAGGTTGTGAAATATCCAGCCACATATCGGGTTCGGGATCCTTTGTGCCGGGGAGCCAGATCTGACACTGAACACTCAAATTGTTGGGATCGAATTTGTGCCACTCCGGGATCCGCACCTGTTCTTTGCCCCGGTTGCGGAGAATAAAGACCAGCTCCCCGGGAGAGCCTGCCGCAAACTCTCTTGCTCCGGGACTGAGTTCCAGAGTCAAATCATAATTTTTGAGTTTTGGGTAGTTCCCTTTGTCTTTGAATCCGAATCCCCATTTTTTGGTGTACTCCACCTCCTGTTTGGCGCATCCGGCAAAGAAAAGCACAGTCAAAGCCAGCAAAAAAATCCTGTTTTTCATCTGTCCTTCAAAACCTCCTGAAGTTGTTTCATCAATTCCAAACGGCGCTCCGGATCATTGCAGGAACGCATTTCCATTGTAATGGCGGTATACCGGCGGCGGCGGGTGACACGCACCAGGTCAGCAACCGAATCGGCAAGGGCCTTTCCGGGATCATTGAACGCAGGGGGATCAAGAAGGATCTTCCCCAGTTCACTGTCATTTTTATCCGTCAGAAGAGCATTCAGAGCAAGGGCGGTATCAGCTTCACTTTCCCCCGCCGCAGCAGCGGCAAGAAGGAGATTGAGCGCCTGAGAAAGAAGAGTGCCGTCTTCAAGAGCCTCAGGGGGGATCAGATCGCTGAGTTCACGGGCGTTGTCCTGAGATGTGACAGCCAGAGCAAAAAGCGTCAGCTGCGCCGAGTGTTCAGGGGACTCCGGCTGAGACGGAGAAGGCGTCTGAGGTACCGGCTGGGCAGAGCTAAGATCACCGATCCGTTTTTCTTTGTTGCGCTGACGGCTGAGCGCACTGTAGAGAGCTTCTTCGCTGACTTGCAGCAATGCGGCACCTTCACGGATGTAGGACTCCAACTCAATGGGGTTCTGCACCAGAACAAAAAGTGAAGCCATAAATGCGGCTGCCTGTCCTCTCCCCACAGGGGTGCTCATGTCATAAAGAGAAGGGAGCATATCTTTGAACTGTTCCAGCCAGGGAACACTTGAATTTACAGCGTCAGCAACAGCTTCGGCGCCGCCGTTGGTGTAAAGTTCATCGGGGTCCTTTCCTCCCGGGATGCGGATCATACGCATGGAAATGGAAAGAGGAAGGATATATTCAAGAGCACGGAGAAAAGCCTTCTGCCCCGCACCGTCGGAGTCAAAGGCGATATTCACCTCATCGGCGTAACGCTTGATGAGCTTTGCCTGTTCCGGGGTAAAAGCTGTCCCAAGAGGTGCCACGGCGTTGGTGAATCCGGCACGGTGCATGGCGATGGTGTCCATCTGCCCTTCGCAGAGAATGATCTTGCGCTCTTTGGAAACCTTTTCCCTTGCCTGGGGCAGTCCGTAAAGAAGCATCCCCTTTTTGAAGACCATGGTCTCAGGAGTGTTCACATACTTTCTGCCGTCGGCGGGTTTGGGTTCAAGGCTCCGGGCGCTGAAGCCAACACCTCTGCCGTACTCATTCTGGATGGCAAAGGTCAGTCTGCCGGTGAAACGCTCGTAGATCCTGCCGGACTCCTCAGATCTGCCGCAGATGCCTGCCGCCACAAGATCTTCGTCGGTAAAGCCCAGATATTTGCCATAGTTAAGGCAGCAATAGCGTTCCTCAGGCACGGCGCCGATACTGAATTTCTCTGCCACATCACGGGTGATCCCCCGTTTCTGCAAGTAGATCCCCGCAGGGCTGTTGGGGTTTTCACGGAGAAAACGGACGAAAAAGGCGGAAAACTCCTCGTTTACCTTCAACATCCGTTCCCGGGCGTCCCGGTTGACTCTGGCGGCGCCGGGGTCATGATCCCCTGTTTCGGGCAGTATGACGCCGCAGTGCTGGGCGAGCTGACGGACGGCATCGGGGAAAGAGATGTTGTCGTGCTCCATAACGAAACGGAACACATCTCCATCCTTGCCGCAGCCGAAACAGTGGTAGCGCTGCCATTTGCCGTCAACGTGAAAAGAGGGGGTCTTTTCCTGATGAAAAGGACAAAGACCGGTGAAAGAGTTGCTCCCACGCCGCTTGAGCTGAACGTAAGCACCGATGATGTCGGCGATCTCACAGCGGCTGCGGATCTCTTCAATGATATCCTGATTGAATCCAGCCATAAATCGTCAAAAAAGAAGAAAAAAATGTTTATCTCAAAGTACGGAGCCTTGACTGGATGACAGAGGTGCGCCGGGCATTGCGCCGTTCAGCAGGGAACTGCATGTAGCGCTTGAAGGCACGCCGCGCCGCATCGTAGTTGCGGTAGTAATAAAAGTAGCCGCCCACGGCGCTGGTCAGAACAGGATCGTCGGGATTTTCTTCAAAAAGTTTGCTGTATACGGCATCGACGCCCCGGCGGTCGCCGTTGTAGACCCTGTTCATGAGACTTTCAAAAATGATGTGGGGGTCGTTGGCGTATTCAGGCAGGGCAAGAAGTGCCGCCAGATAAGAGCCCTTTCTGCCGGGAACATGAAGATTGGCAAGAAGGATCAGGGGACTGCCGTGATCGGGACGCAGCCGGTTGGCCTTGATAAGAAGATCGATCGCCTCCCGGCTCCGCTGGCGCTGTTGAGAGTAGAGACGCCCCAGAGTATACAAAGCGGCAAAGGAGTTGCTGTCGATGCTGACAGCTTTCCGGGCATTTTCCACAGCTTCGTCGTAACGCTCCAATCTTTCGCAGACCACCGCCCGGAGCACCAGAGCGTTCACATTGTCCGGCGTCTTTGCCAGTGCCTCGGCAGAAGGTTTGTCCGCCTTCTGCCAGCGGTTTTCAGAAGCCTCTTTGAGAGCTTTGTTCATGGGGTGTTCTTCTTGCCGGGAGCAGCCGCAAAAAAGCATGGCTCCTGCAAACAGCGCAAAAGTCAAATTCCTTATTTTCATCATTTCCTCAATTTCCTCCGGCAGCGCCCCGTTCGCCTTTGCGCCGGGAGCCGATAAACAATGATACGACATAGACCAGAGCCGCCACCAGCACGATGACCGGTCCGGACGGCAATGAAAAACAGGTGCTCAGCAAAAGTCCCGCACTGATAAAAAGGGCACTCAGGATGCCGCTGCAGACCATCATGCTCCAGAGGTGGCGGGTGAAACATCCGGCGGCGGCGGCGGGCAGCGTCAGAAGGGCGATGACAAGGACGATCCCCACCACATTGATGAGCAGAACCACCGTCAAGGCGGTCAACGCCAGAAGCACCAGATAGAACAGAGAGGTTTTCACCCCCCTGAGGACGGCAAAAGTTCCGTCAAAACAGGTGGCAAGCAAGGGGTTGTAAAAAAGGATCGCCGGGATCACCACCACAGCATCAAGGGCGAGGGTCATCCACAGATCGTTCCGTGTCACAAGAAGGATGTTGCCGAAAAGAAAGCCCTGCAGATCCACATATCCCGGGGTTTTGTCAAGGAAAAGAAGTCCCAGAGACATGCCCAGTGCCCAGACCACGGCAATGACCGTATCCTCCCTTTCACGGGCGGTAAGACTGACCACCCCCACAAGGAGCGCCGCCGCCACAGCGCCTGCGATGGCGCCCACAGTGGCGGTGCACCAGCCCCAGAGGAGCACTCTCTGGAGATAAAGGGCGATACCCACGCCGCCTAAAGCGGCATGGGCTCCGGCTCCGGCGATGCTGGAAATACGCCGGGTGACAACAAGAGTTCCGATAACCCCCAGAGCGGGACTTGCCAGAACGCCCAGCACCAGTGCAAGATGGAGAAAAGACATCTCAGGCTGGAAAAGTTCACGGAAAAAATCAATCATGGCAGCAATCTCCTCCGGAACAGTTGCAGAAACAGTGGTGGGTGTGTTTGATCATATCCACATCGTGATGGTAGACGGCGTTGGCGGTGTCTGCGGTAAAGGCTTCGGCTTCGTGGAGCGACACAAAGCGGTTGACACAGATCACCAGATCATTGCCCCGGCTGACAAAGCCCAGATCGTGGGAGACGGTGAGCACGGTCATTCTTTTACGCAGACACTCCAGAGCCCCGTGGAACTGCTCTTCGGCGCCGGGGTCGATATTGGCTGTGGGTTCATCCAACAGCAGCAGTTCCGGTTCGCCGGCAATGGCGCGGGCGATGAGCACCCGCTGGCGCTGCCCCCCTGAAAGGGCGGAAAAGGAGCGCTTCTGCAGATCGGCTATGCCCATTTCGTCCAGAGCTTCAAGGGCGGCGATACGGTCCTGTTTGGAGTAGCGCCCCCAGAAACCTCTGCGCATCCTGCCCATGAGAGCCACCTCAAGGACCGACACCGGGAAAGCGGCATCAAGTTTGTGATACTGAGGCATGTAACCGATCTTTTCACGGGCGGCGGCAGGGGATCTCCCAAAAACCGTAATAGTTCCGGAAGTGGGCGTCAAAAGTCCCAGCAGCAGTTTGAGCAAAGTACTTTTGCCGCCGCCGTTGGGACCGACGATACATCCGGAACACCCCCGGGGGACGCTGAAGGAAACATTTTCCAGAGTCAGCATCCCCGGCTCATAACCGAAATCAAGACCGTTTATTTCAATGATATTTTCCATGTAAAGATCACTTTTTCCCGAAACCTTTGAGCAGGGCGCTGCAGATATCGTTGAAATTTTTTTCCGCATCGGGCGCCAGCGGATCAAGCTCCACCACCTCGCCTTTGATGGCATTTGCCAGAGCTTTGGCGCTGGCAGGGTTGAATTGTTTCTGGACAAAGACCACTTTGACACCGGCTTTGCGCGCTTCACGGATCACAGAAGCCATGCGCGCCGGAGTTGCTTCCCTGCCCCCCAGCTCAATGGCTTTCTGCTCCAAACCGTAAAGGTTGGCAAAGTAACCGAAAGCCGGATGGTAAACAAAGAAACTCCTCCCCTTGTAAGGGGCAAGGCGTTTGAGCATCGTTTCGTGGCATTTACGCATTCTCATGGCGAAATCAGCTGCCCGCTGTTTGAATTCACTTTTGTACGCAGGGGCAATGCGTCCCAGTTCTTCAGCGATCCGTTCAGCCATCAGAGCGCAGTTGACAGGAGAAAGCCACACATGGGGATCCCCTGATCCAGCATCGCCGCCGCAGCTGTGGTGATCGAGTCCGCAGTGGTGATGATCGTGTTTGCCTGAATCAAGGGGGATACGGTGGATCTTTTCTGAAACATTGACTACGGGGACATGATCCTTCAAAGCGCGGGTGATCCGCTGTTCGTAGAGCATATTGGTGGTGAAAAAGAGCTTCGACCTCATAGCAAGGCGCAGTTCCCTTGTTCCGGGGGCGTAATCATGGGGGGAACGCCCGGGGGGGAGCATGGCAGTGACTTTGATCCGCTTTCCGCCCACGATGGAAGCGATGTGCGCCACGGGGGCAAGTCCGGTGCACACCGGGATCGCTTCACCACCGGCAGCACCGGAAATCAGAGCGGCACTCAGAAAGAAAAAAAGCAGAAAGCGCAGATTCATTCTCTATCACTCCCCAATAACTTTGACCTCAACGGCGCAAACAACAGGATTGCGCCATTTGGCGACCTTGTAGGCAAATCCTTTGACAGAGACATTCTTGTCAAGCATCTTTTTCAGATCGATGGGGGCTTCGGCAAAGATGAATCCCTGACTCATGCCGGTTGCATTGCTGACCAGAGCGTAAGTGGTGCAGTCGCCGCTGGGGTTGGGCACAGCCACCAGCCGTCCATTCTGGTTGTAGGGGCTGTTCCGGGTGATATCAGCGCCGATGTTGACGAGTTCTCTTTTACGCTGGGGCAGAAGATCAAAAGCAAAGTCGGATCGTAGCCATGTCGT
>JAZODE010000012.1:0-18643 GCA_045596885.1 Victivallaceae bacterium | reverse complement strand
AATGGCAAAGATGCCATTCGCAAAGAGCTGTAAAGGGTAGTTTGAGGTTGCTACCTGTAAGGTAACAGCCGAAAACGCTCCCTTTAACAGATCGAAGCGAGGGCGCTTTGACAATTTTGAGGAGTTTTGAAATTGCCTCATAAAGTCAAAAAAATATTGACTACGGTCATAATGTAAGGAACATCAGATCATGGAAGAATCTATATTGCGTTTTAATCTGGTCGATGATCCTTGGATCAGCGTAACAGGTCGCCCGCGGCAAAGCCTGAAAACGCTTTTCTCGGATCTTTCGATCACCCGTTTCAGCGGCAATGCCGTTGAAAAAATCGTACTTTTGCGTTTTACGCTTTCTTTGGCACATGCTGCGGTGGAAATTCCTGACAGTGCCGCTTGGAAAGCTCTGACTCCTGAGATACTCTCTCAAAAAGTTCTTGCCTATCTTGAGAAGCATCATGACAAATTTGAACTTTTCGGAGAGACTCCGTTTCTGCAATTTCCTGCTCTGAAAAAATCCAAGAAACTGCAGCCCTATTCCGTAATGCTTCCCAATGTGAGTACTGGCAACAAGCCTGTTCTCACTGATTGGAATCTGGAACCGGAAATAGCCATTCACGAATTGCCGCTTTTTTTACTTCGCGGCATCTGTTTCGGCATGGGCGGTAAAAAATATGATAATTCTATTGTACTTACTCCCGGATATACTGGTAAATTTAATGATAAAGGCAAACCGGGAAGTGGAACATTTGGGACATTATTAGGGAAGCATGGGTACTTGCACAGTTATTTGCTGGGGGAAACATTGCTGGAAACATTGCATTTGAATATGCTTTCTCAGGAAGATCTGCAAGCAATTGGTTACTGGAGGGAAACAGGAATTCCCCTCTGGGAAAAAATGCCGGAGGGGGAGGATTGTCTGCGTGCAAGGGAATATAAAGCATCGTATCAAGGAGCGTTATTGCCCGTGGACAAATTTCTACTTTTGTTTCCAAATGAAAGAAAAATTGTGAGAACCGACGGCATACATTATCCCACACATCAAACGGGCTTGAATGACCCCGCGTTGACTTTCTATGAAAAGCAAAATGAAAGAGAAGTTGTTTGGGCTAAAACTGAACAACGACCTTGGCGTGCATTAAGTTCAATCCTTGCTTTTTTGCAATCAATAGATGAAAAGCGCTCGCCATTTACTTTATCTTGCGGAATAAAAAAAATGTATTTGAATCCTACAATCCATATTTGGGTAGCAGGTTTGCAAATTAATGAAAATAGAGGAGAACAATATGTATCTAAAAAAAATGATTATATCGAATCTGAATTTTACTTTCCAAAAGAAAATTTGAGAAACTTTTACAATAAATATCGCAATACAATAAAATTTTTGGAAGAAAGAGCTCAGATCCTTGATGCTTCTGTTGCAGGATATTTCAAAGAATTACAGAATCTGAACGGAAAAGATATAGCCTCCGCAGCGGCAATGCGTTTTTGGGAAATTACAGAAAATGATGTTCCGGAGATTATTGAACTGTCATTTTCAGAAGATGCAGTTGATGAAAAAGTGCCGGAATCTTTGCTGACAAAATGGAATGCCCGCGTACTGCAGCTTTATTCGGAATTTTGTCCGTTTGGAACGGCTCGTCAATTGATGACTTGGAGTAAAAACAAGCCATTTGCTTACAAAAAAAAATAAATCAGAGAAGAAAGGATAAAAGAAATGGATCCCCTGAAAACAACGCCTGATTTCGCTGGCTTTGTTGCAGAAGCCATAAGCCGCTGTACCCGGGACAATGCTTACCGGGCGGCAATGCAGCGGGCAGATAATCCGGATACTGCGGCGTTTGCCTGGGAGTATCTGGCACGATGGTGTGATATCAGCAGCGATCATGTGAGATTGCCTTTTGCATTGATCGGTGCTGCCATTGCCAGGGAAAAGCCCGAAGCCAACGGCAAGCAAAATCTTGGAGAATTATTCCGGTCTTGCTGTAAAAATGAAGAGGATTCCGAAAGAGAGCAGCGCAGGTTCAGACGGCTTCTCGGATGCGACTCCAGCATAGAATTGTGTGAAGTGTTGCGAAGTACACTCAAATATCTGCAGGGCAAACAACCCGGTCAAGCAGACTATATCCGTTTGCTTCAGGACATCTTTTATTTTGGAGATAAAGTCAAATTGCGCTGGGCTGCAAGCTTCTTTGGGCAAAAAAGTGAAAATGAGGAGAATAAAAATGTATCTGACAAAACTCTCTCTTGATGCTGCGTATTGCCATAGACAGAAGATCGTAGATGATTACAGTGTGCACCGGGTTGTATATTCTTTCTTTCCGGAAGAGAACAAGCCCCGATTTCTTTATGTCGATCACGGAGTTATTGCCGGTAAGAGAGAGCTGCTCATTCTTTCTTCACTCATTCCTGAGTTGCCCGAGGCTTTGCCCGGCAGCACCAGACAGATCGGAGAACATTTTTTCTCTTTCACTCAATACAGGTTTGAAATAATTCTCAATCCAGTAAAATCCGTCCCCCGAAGCAATAAACGGGAACCCATCATAGGACAGCTGCCCTTGCTGACCTATTTCACGGAACGCATGAAAAAATGGGGCTTTGAAAGTGATTTGGAAACATTGCAGGTTTTTACGCTGCCCAGTATGTGTTTTGTAAAAAAAGGGCAGAGTTGCCGTATGCACAAAGTCAAATTTCGTGGAGTGCTTCAAGTTACAGATCCCGCATTGTTCCGTCAAAGTTTTGAATCTGGCATCGGACATGGTAAAGCTTTCGGTTTTGGTATGCTGCAATTGGTTCCAATACAATAAAATTATAAAACAACAGGAGATTAAAAATGAACAAGTTTACTAACACACGCATTGAATTTCACATCTTGCAGTCTTTCCCCGTTTCCTGCCTCAACAGGGATGATGTGGGGGCTCCGAAGTCTGCGATCATTGGCGGCGTTGAACGGGCAAGAGTCAGCAGCCAGTGCTGGAAACGTGCTGTTCGTCTGGAACTGCACAATATGGGAGTCAAAATTGCAGACAGAACAAAATTGGTGGCTAAGAAAATTGCGGATCAGTGTGTTCTGCTGGGAGCTTCCGAAGAAAAAGGACAGGAATGCGGATGTAACATTGCTGCCATGTTTGCCAAGAGTGTCAAAGAGGGGAAAAGCGATACATTATTCTTTATTTCCAATGCTGAAGCTGCTGCACTGGCAAAAGCCTGTGAAAGCAAAGATGAAAATGGCGCATCAAAATTTTCTGTCCCTGCCGACAAGGAAATAAAAAAGCTTCTCAAAGAACAGAAACTTAACAGTGCCATAGATGGACTTGATATTGCTCTTTTCGGTCGTATGGTCGCTAATTCTCCCGAATTGAATGTGGAGGCTGCCGCCTCATTTGCTCATGCGATCTCCACCCACAAATCAGCTGCTGAAATTGATTTTTTTACAGCTGTTGACGATTTGGACAATGAAGATCAGGGGGCAGGCCACATGGGATCTTTGGAGTTCAATTCAGCCACTTATTACCGTTATGTTTCACTTGATTTGGGGCAGCTTGCAGAAAATCTGCATTCAGAAGATCTTAATGATGCTGTGAATGCTTTTATCAAAGCTCTTTTTGTAGCTCATCCCTCTGCCCGTCAAAGCACCATGGCGGCGGTTTGCCCCTGGAATTATGCTATTGTCGCTTTGAGAAAAGGTCAGGGACTCCAGATCCCCTTCAATTCCCCTGTTCGGCTGAAAAACGGTGAAGACATGATCTCTGCCAGTATTGAGACACTTAAAAAGCGTTTTTCGGATGTGGAACGGATGTATGGTTCTCTTTTCAATCTGATTTCCAAAAATGAGATCAGTCTTGACTCCGGCAGTATTGATACATTGCTTACATCACTTTCGGAACAGCTTAATGTTCTTTAAGCAGGGAGTAGAATCAATGGAACGCTTTTTACTCCTTTGGCTGGAAGGTTCACTTCAGGCATGGGGTTGTGATTCAAGGTTTGACATCCGGAACACATTGGATTTTCCGACCCGTTCCGGATTGAGCGGTCTGCTGTTGGGAGCAGCGGGGGCTTCCGGTCCCCAAACGCAATTCCTTGAAGCACTGTCAAACTCACCTTTGACCGTATTCAGTTTTGAATCTGATACTTCAGAGCTGATTGATTTTCACATGGTCGGCAATGGTTATGATGACAGTTCCAAGTGGGAAAAACTTATGAGCCCCAAAAAAAGTGATGGCGCCACACCTGTTGGTGGTGGAGCCAAACTTACCTATCGCCATTATCTTGTGGATCGTTGTTTTGCGGCGATTTGGCAGATGCCTGAGGAATTGGCGTTACAATTTTCAAAGGCTTTGCAGGCGCCTGTTTTTGAAACATATCTGGGCCGTAAATGCTGCATTCCGTCTGAACTTATTTTTCAAGGATGTTTTTCGGAACTGGAGCAAGCGAAAAGTCAACTCCAAACTCTGGCTGGCAGAAAATCCTTATCTCCGGCTTATTGTTACCGTGAAGTTCCTGATAGTGAGTGTGATGAAGAGACATTGCTTTTGGCAGATGTGCCTTTACGCTTCGGTCTCCATAAACTTTACGGCGAGCGTTTTGTAAAAAAAGAAAGTTTTTCTTTCTGATAAAATGAGTAATTCCAATCGCATACTTGTAAAAACAACATCTGCAGATCTTCCAATGCTGCGTGAGCGTTATCCATTTTTATATTTGGAACACGGTCGTCTGGAAATAGACGATTCAAGCGTCAAATGGATTTCTGCAGAGTGTGAAGTATTCCGGATCCCGGCAGCAGTAATTTCCACATTGCTGCTTGGACCGGGAACTTCAATTACCCATGAAGCGGTCAAAGTTCTTGCGGAATTGAATTGTACGGTCTGCTGGGTTGGAGAAGATTCCCTGCGCTTTTATGCCGTGGGTGAAACTCCGACAGCCAACAGCATCAATTTCAAAAAGCAAATGCTGCTTGCTGCGGATCCGGCAAAAGCATTGAAAATTGCCCAAAAGATGTTTTCATCACGCTTTCCCCAAGAGGATATTTCCGGGAAAAGTTTGCGGGAACTTATGCTTTTGGAAGGCTCCCGTGTACAGAGGTTGTACTGTGAGCTTGCCCAAAAATATTTTGTTGCCTGGAAAGGGCGTATGTATAAGCCCGGTGACTTCAAGTTGTCAGATTTGACCAACCAGTTGATTACATCTGCCAATGCCGCGTTGTATGCGTTAGTCACCTCCATTGTACATACATTGGGACTTTCACCGCACATTGGTTTTGTTCATTCAGGCTCTCCGCTTCCCTTTGTGTATGATGTGGCAGATCTCTACAAAGCGGATCTGGTTTTTGACCTTGCTTTTTCTTTAACCAGTCAAAT
This sequence comes from Victivallaceae bacterium, assembly GCA_045596885.1. Taxonomy (GTDB): domain Bacteria; phylum Verrucomicrobiota; class Lentisphaeria; order Victivallales; family Victivallaceae; genus UBA1784. Next base: position 13,292 of record JAZODE010000012.1, on the reverse strand, counting down.
GTGCGGTGTATATGACAGACAAAAAGCAATTTCAGAATTTCGTCAACGTGTTATAGCCTGTGATTTTATGAAGAAATGTCCGGCAGACATAGTTGAATTATTGGAATTAAAAAAATGATTGTCATTATTGCAAATTCTCTGCCGGATGCAGTGCGTGGCAAGTTGAAACTTTGGTGTATTGAACCCAAGCCAAATGTTTTTGTTTCCGGCATAAAGGATCGGCTGGCACAACGTGTTACAGATATGCTGCTGAAACATTGCCCCAGCGAATCGGGTCTTTTGATTTTTGTTGAAACATCGACGCCTCCATTCTTTCAGATATTTGCCAAAGGTCTTCCTGATAAAAATATTTCCAACATTTCCGGATTTCAACTGATTTGTCAGTTAAAATCGCAGGGTGCTGTTTGACAATTAAACAATATGTTGTATATTATAGGCGTGTAATAACTATATATTCCATTCTTCCCCACACACGCGGGGGTGTTTCTAATTTTCAAGCGGACGATCCAAAGGGGCGGGATTCTTCCCCACACACGCGGGGGTGTTTCCGAGCAATCCAGCCAGATCCAAGACCAGGCTTATTCTTCCCCACACACGCGGGGGTGTTTCCAACCGCAGCACCAGAACCACCAGCGGAAAGGATTCTTCCCCACACACGCGGGGGTGTTTCTGGCTCATTCTTTTGCAGTTGCTCCTTCGGCTATTCTTCCCCACACACGCGGGGGTGTTTCCTCTGCATTTTCCATAAAAAGATTTTCTGCCATTTCTTCCCCACACACGCGGGGGTGTTTCCAATCAAATTTCAAGTCCTTTTTTAAGAAAAAATTCTTCCCCACACACGCGGGGGTGTTTCTGACGGCGGAAATTTTACCGCTCCGGTGAAAAGTTCTTCCCCACACACGCGGGGGTGTTTCTTTATTGCTATTGCTACTCCCTACTAAGAGAATTTCTTCCCCACACACGCGGGGGTGTTTCTACATCCTCTTGATGCTTGTGCAGTTCTTCCATTTCTTCCCCACACACGCGGGGGTGTTTCCATTGTCTCCACTCCCATCATCGAAGGCTCCACTTCTTCCCCACACACGCGGGGGTGTTCCCGTGAAACTGTGCCGTTACGCTCTGGGCGCGCCTTCTTCCCCACACACGCGGGGGTGTTTCTAGGTGATGACGCCTGTTGCAGATCCCAGCACATTCTTCCCCACACACGCGGGGGTGTTTCTTCAGGCGATACCCGGGAACAGGTACAGCTTGCTTCTTCCCCACACACGCGGGGGTGTTTCCATCAGATCGGGGCTGGGAGTTTACAGGATTGATTCTTCCCCACACACGCGGGGGTGTTTCCTGCTCTTTCACAAACTCAAAGTCGTTTGCCAGTTCTTCCCCACACACGCGGGGGTGTTTCTCAAACTCTTGCGCCAAATGCCAAGCATCTAAATTCTTCCCCACACACGCGGGGGTGTTTCCTCATTATAGATCAGATTGATAGCCCGGAAGGGTTCTTCCCCACACACGCGGGGGTGTTTCTTCTAAGGTTTTCGGTTATCAGGAACGGTATGCTTCTTCCCCACACACGCGGGGGTGTTTCCATGGCTATATCTCCTTTCTTGTAGGTAATTTGTTCTTCCCCACACACGCGGGGGTGTTTCCCTGTTAAAGTAAAAACAGACTTTTATTTCCTCTTCTTCCCCACACACGCGGGGGTGTTTCCTGGACGTTTACGTCAAATTCAATTGTCGTTTTTTCTTCCCCACACACGCGGGGGTGTTTCCGAACTTCACGAACTAAAGACTGAGAAAACAGTTTCTTCCCCACACACGCGGGGGTGTTTCCGGATAAAGCTCGGTGCCATCATCCTTAGTCCATTCTTCCCCACACACGCGGGGGTGTTTCTTATTATCGTGGTATCAATGCCATTATTCTTGGTTCTTCCCCACACACGCGTGTGTGTGTGTAGTGACGGGGCGGACTGGTCGGAGCGTGGGACGGGCGGGAGACAAAAAAAACGCAGGCTTTTGACCTGCGCTTTTTGGGGTGATCGGCTTGGGGTTATTTGCCCATTGCCTTTTTGTAGGCTTCCACCGTGGCGGCAAGCCCGTCAGAGAAACTGAAGGAAGGCTTGAAACCGGTGGCGGTCAGCTTGTCGATGGAGGCTCTGGAGTGCTTCACGTCGCCCGCACGGACCTCTTTGTGGATGATCTTGGATTTGGAACCCGTCAGACGGATGATCTCGGTGGCAAGATCGTTGATGGAAATTTTACCGCCGTTGGCAATGTTATGGACGCCAGTGTGATCATTCATGGCAAAGAAAGCATTCGCTGCCACAATGTCTTTCACAAAAATAAAGTCACGGGTCTGCTCGCCGTCTCCGAAAATAGTCAGATCCTCGTTGGCAAGGGCCTTGGCAATGAAAATAGGCACCGCAGCAGCATAGGCACTCTTGGGATCCTGACGGGGTCCGAAAACGTTGAAGTAACGCAGACATGCCGTCTGGAGCTTGCCCTCTTTGGTGAACATGTTGCAGTAGTATTCGCCGTCCAGCTTGGTGATGGCGTAGGGACTCTTGGGTTCGGGGAACATGGTTTCCACTTTGGGCATCACGGGGTTGTCACCGTAAATAGCCGCAGAGGTGCTGAAGCAGAGCTTCTTTACTCCGTGGGCAGCGGCAGATTCCAGAACGTTCAGCATACCCAGATTGTTGATCTGGATGCACTCGGCGATCTTGGTCATGGATTCAGGCACACTGATCATGGCGGCAAGGTGAAACACATAGTCCACACCTTCCATGGCTTCATCCACCGCCTTGCGGTCGCAGATGTCGCCCAGACGGAAATCCACATCAAAGCCGTTCAGATTCTCCCTGTGTCCGCTGCGCAGATTGTCAAGCACACGGATCTCTGCCTTGCCCTGAAAATATTCAACAATGTGACTGCCGATAAATCCGGAACCGCCGGTAACAAGAATACGCATCAGTTGTTCTCCTTTTCAGTTGCTCTGGCAAAATCAAAGTTTTCCAGATAATCAGGAAGTTTGGGAATGTCGATGGGGCAGTTGCCCTGACGCATGGAGTCGGCTCCGGCACATCCGGCGGCGACACTGTAACGGGCTGCCTGAGGTGTGGACCACACATCGTATTTTTCCCGCAGCGCATCAACGAAACTCTGGACGATCCGGGGATCGGCACCACCGTGTCCCCCAACAGTGGTGGGCATACGGTAGGTGTTGTCACCCAGAATACGGTATTTGCATTCACGGTTGTTCCACAGCTGGATCTCGCTGCCGCCGTGGTTTTCCAGGCGTCCGCGGGTTCCGATGACGGTGTAGTTGCGGCAGCTGTCGGGAGCGTAGTGGCACTGCAGATAGCAAGCCAGCACCCCGTTGTCAAGGGTCATCTGGATCATGTTCAGATCGTTGACCTCGATCTCAGGATAGTATCCGCTGGTCTTCTCCGGGGGCCAGTGAGTGTCGGACCATGCCGCCACCTTGGTGTAGGGGATCCGCTTCTGGGAAACATCACGGCGGGGGAGCTTGTCATAGACGGTCAAGTTTCCCATACCGTGGACACGGGTGGAAAATCCGTTGGCAAGCCAGTGGATCACGTCGATATCGTGGGCGCCCTTCTGCAGCAGCAGGGTGTTGGCGTAACGCTCGGCAGCGTGCCAATCCTTGAAGTAGGCGTCGCCGCCGTAGCAGATGAAGTGACGGCACCAGATGGTTTTGACTTCGCCGATTTCCCCGGCATCGATGAGCTGTTTCATCTTGCGGGTGTAGTCCATGTAGCGCATGTTGTGACCGACGACCAGTTTGGTGCGGTTGCGGTAGGCGGCTTCAAGGACACGGTCAGCGCCTGCCAGAGTGATGGCAAGGGGCTTTTCCATGTAGACGGGAACTTTGTGCTCCAAAGCGAAAACGCCCATCTCTTCGTGAAGAAAGTCGGGAGCAGTAATAAAAACACCGTCCAGATCTTCCTTTTCGATCATCTCTTTGTAGTCTTCGTAAACATTGGGTTTGCACTGGAATTTTTCCTCATAGCGTTTGAGGAAAAGTTCACGGGCATCGGGGTAGATGTCAGCACCGGCAACGATCCGCACGCCGTCTTCAGGCTTGTGGGCATTGTCTGCCAGTGTGCCGCGGCTGGTACAGCCGATGACACCGAGACGAAGTTCTTTTTTCATATTGCTGTCTCCTGTAATAAATATGTGAAATTACGAACAAATCAAATATACTCTGTCAAAACTTTTTTTGCCAGTAAAAATACACTCTTTATATGGACTTTTTTTCAAAACCTGTTCTTTCAGCGGAACTGCACCATGAAACGGGTGCCTGCAGAGTGGAATCCGCCGCTGCGGGATTTCTGTACCGTACTCAGCTGCGCCTTGCGTTTCCCGGAATGGCTGCGGCTGCGGCAGATACCCAGCTGCATTTTTCCGTTTTTGATCATCCCGGAAAGAAGTTTGACAGGGATGCTCGCTTCAACGCTCCACTCATCTTTTCCCACGCTGCCTTTGGTCTTGAAGTCGAAGTTCTGCAACTCCTTCCCGTTGGAGTGACCGGTGTTCAGCTGAACACGGTAGACACCCTTTGCGTTGATGGCGATGTGGATATAGGGATAGGGGACCCCGGGGGCGGAAAGGAAAAGCTCTGCCACATCGTCTGACCAGATGGATCCCTCATGGTTCTTTGTGCAATGAGCGTACAGGTGTTTGATCTGGTTTTCTTTGCAGGTGATTTTGAACTTGAAGTTATCTTTTTCCTGTGAGATCTCAGCCTGTGACTCCTGAAAGTCCTCGTAAACCTTGAAAGAGATCAGGGGGAATACAGCACTCTTTTCCGTCAGTTTGACAAGTTTCCGTCTGGCGCTGTCGGCGTTGTAACGCTTGATGGAGTCCAGATATTTCTTTGAATCGACGCCGCTTTTGGCAACGATCCCGATGAAGCCGTCAAAGTCGGCGGTAAGCTGTTTCAGGAATTTGTTCTGAGGATCTTTGGCAAGCGCCTTCCCCAGCAGGGCACGGGGGGCTTTCAATCTTTCGATGGCGTAGCAGTTGAACCGGGGATCATCACGGAATCCGGCGCCTTCCAGCAATTTTTCCATGGCGGTATAGAATCCTTTCAGCTCTTTTGTGCTTTTGGGGGCGGCAAGGGCGCAGAATTCGTCGATGAGTTTGTCGGTGCTGCATTTGGTGTCGAACATGACGGCACTCTGAACATAGGTGTTGAGGGCGCTGAAGGAGTAAGGCACTTTGGAACGCCCTTCAGAGATGTTGCTTCCCTCGGCGGCGCCCTGATAGTTCTTGAAATATTCAGCGATCCGGTGCGGATTCATCAGGGGATAATTTTTCATTTCGGGAGCTCTGGGGTAGGCGTAGATCAGCACCCTTGCCCCCGCCTTACGCCAGCTGGCGCAGAGAGCGCGCATCTGGCTGTAATCCTGAGGCAGAAAGTGTCCTGTCAGCACAGAGATCACCGTGTTGGGAGGAAGTTTTTCAGTCTTGGGCACGTTGCAGTAGACGCTCCCCTTGGTCTGAACATGTAAATAAAGCCCCTTCTTGTATTTCAACACCCGTTGACCGATCTTGCAGAAGAGGGCGTAAACCGTTTCACTGTGATCGTGTTCCGTCACAAGTTTGCCCACGGCGGAGTTGCGGCAGTTGGCGCAGCTGCAGCTGCGGACAGGAGCATCGGAAAAGAAGCGGATGGAGGTGATCCGGGGATTTTTCTTCAACGCCGCCGCCAGATCCTTTTCGATCTGGTCAAGGACGGCGGGGTTGGAGGTGCAGGGGAAGTGGCGGGGATAACTTTCGTTGACTCTGCGCCCTTCGTGGAGAGCGAAAAGTTCAGGCCGGTCTTTGAAACGCTTGTTCCAGATGTTCAGAAAGCGGTAGTAGTAGTTGGTACGGGTCCAGGCGGGCACACTGCCCAGACGGCGCCGGAAATAGAGAATGGAGTCCGCCGCAGGGACTCCCTTGCCGAGGCTCTGGAATCCGCGGACAGTATAAGATGCTGCGGGAATGTCCCTTTCCCCGGGAAATTTGATCTCGGGGTCAAGGGCATATTTGATGCCATGGGCGCCGGGGAGGAAGAATTTGGTATTGAGATAGTTCCGGGCAAAGTAGGCGACACTGAGAAAGGTTCCGCAACTGTCAGTCACTTTGGAAATAGTACCATTGGGGGTGTCCACACCTGTGAGAAGAAAGTTCTCCCCCTTGCGGAAGACGCCGAACTCTCCTTTATAAATGGGGGTTATGCCTGATTCTTTGTTGAGTCCCACATAAAAAGTGATGAGTTTCGGGGTTTTGCCGTTGAGTTTGACAGGCTTTGTATAACTTTTTCCCAGATGAAGTTTCAGCTCTGCCGCCGCAGATTTAACTATGGCGGATGCCTTCTCCGGAATGACGATCCGGTAGTTGTGGGCTTTGGCAAATTCGGCGGCACAGGCAGCTGTTGCGCCCGCGGCGATCAACAAAAGGAGCAATAATTTTTTCATAGTCAGAGTTTCTGTTTCTTTATAATGTAAAATTGGGTATTTTTAAGTTCTTTCTGAAGTTTCCGGGCAAGCTTTTCCCCCCGCAGATAAACCGCTGTGGAAAGCCAGTCGGAGCGTGCCCCCGTGGTGGAAACAGCCGTTACAGCGATCTTTCCCGGAGCGGGGACGCCTGTGGCGGGGTCCATGATGTGCCCGAAATAACGGTTCTCAAGTTTTACATAACGCTCGTAGTCGCCGGAACTTGAAACGGCACAGTTCCCCGGCAGTTGAAGGATCCGGGGCATAACGCCCCCTCTCTCTCTTGAAGGGCGCCGGATGCCGATATTGTAACACTCTTTTCCGGGAGGCGGTTCGGGCAGAAGGCGCAGATTCCCCCCCAGATCAATGATCCCCCGTCTGATCCCCAGTGCCATGACCCTTGATGAAGCAAGTTCAATGGCGTGACCTTTGGCGATGCCCCCGAAATCAAGGGCGTACCCCTCTTTGGGGAAGCGGATGGTACACCGGGCATCGTTGAACTTGATTTTGGCAAGTCCGGTCAGATTTCTGATTTTTGCCGTTTCTTGGGCTGGGGGGATCTTTTTGATCTTCTTTTTGTAAAATCCCCAGTGGTCAAGAAGGGGTTTGACGGAAATATCAAAGGCGCCTTCTGAAAGTTCATAGGCAAGGCGGGATTCTTTCAGCAGTTCCCACATAAGGGGGGAACAGGCAAAAGGAGCTTTCCCAGCCTCCTTATTGAGACGGGAAAGCTCGCTTTGGGGTGCGTGAACATTGGCAACGGCGGTGATCTGTTCAAAGACCTCTCTGACACTTTTGACCGCTTTCAGAAATGTTGCTTCATCCGTGTAAAAGGTCAAAGTTGCCACTGTGCCCATGGCGGGAAAAGAAACAGCATGTCTCTGCTCCTTCTTTTCCGCATTGAGTAAAATCAGCACTGCCGCTGTCAGCAGCAGCAGCGCCAATCCGATGCCGTACCGGGCACGCTCTTTCATATATTACTGAGCCTTGGCAACAGTGAGACGCACTTTGATGCCGTTGACATCAAGCTCAGTATCTCCGGCACCGGGAGCAAAGGATGCCGCCAGCACCTCGGAGGTGATGTAGTTTTTGAAAGAATCGACAGCTCCCTGCCATTCGGCGGGGATATCGTAAGTGATATTGATCCTGTCAGTGACCTCAAAGTTCCGCTCTTTGCGCAAGTTCTGGATCTTGCTCACCAGTTCACGGGCAAAGCCTTCGGCGATGAGTTCGGGCGTCAGTTCGGTGGCAAGGGCGATGGTGACGCCCCCTTCGCTGGCTGCCACCATGCCGGGCAGCTCTTCGCGCTGGATCATCAGATCAGAAGCCGTGATCTCTTCGGAGCGTCCGTCGGGGAGCTCCAGAGAGAGGTTGTTTCCGGCAAGGATACTGCCGATCTCTTTGCCGGTCAAGGCGGCGATCCTGGCGGCGGCGAATTTCATCTGACCGCCCAGACGGGCGCCCAGAGCCTTGAAGTTGGCTTTGCAGGAGCGTTTCACCAGCTGCTCTTCATCGTCGCAGAACTCAACCTTTTTCACATTCAGCTCTTCGGCAATGATGTCGGCAGTCTGGGCAAGCAGGGCTTTTGCTTCAGCATCAGGAGCGGCGATGATCGCCTTGCTCAAGGGCTGGCGCACCTTCAGATTGTTGGCAGTACGCAGGAACCTTCCGTTGGAAACAGCGGTCTGTGTCAGTGCCATCTGGCGTTCCAGCTCAACATCCCGTGCCGCCATCACCTCAGGATAATCGCAGAGATGGACGGATTCAGGCATCCCCTCGGTCCGGAGCACCTGATAGATGGCTTCGGTGGTCAGGGGGATGAAGGGAGCAGCTGCCTTGGCAAAGACCAGCAGCGCATAGTGCAGTGTCTGGTAGGCATCACGCTTGTCGCTGTCGGAGTCGCTCTTCCAGAAACGGCGGCGGCTGCGGCGGATGTACCAGTTGGTCAGATCGTCGATGAAGCGGGTGAAGCGGTTGGCTGCCTTCTGAAGATTGTAGTTGTCAAGCTCAGTCCGCAGTTCTGCCATCATGCTGGCGCAGGAGCTCAGGATCCAGCGGTCAAGGACATTGGCAGGGTTGGCGGGGGGCTGGACCTCTCCGGGAGCAGGAGTGTAGCCGTCCACATTGGCGTAGGTGGTGAAGAAAGAAAGAGCGTTCCACATGGGGATCATCACCTCGCGGAGCACCTCGCGGACACCGGCTTCTGAGAAGCGCAGATCCTCGGCACGGACCACAGGGGACCCCAGAAGGAACAAACGCAGAGCATCGGCACCGCAGCGCTCCATCACATCGTTGGGGTCGGGGTAGTTTTTCAGACGTTTTGACATCTTCTTGCCGTCTTCGGCAAGGATAAGTCCGTTGACCACCACGTTGCGGTAGGGGGATTTGTCAAAGAGACAGACGCCCAGCACCATGAGGGTGTAGAACCAGCCGCGGGTCTGGTCCAGACCTTCGGCGATAAAGTCGGCGGGGAAGTTCTTCTCAAAGTGCTCTTTATTCTCAAAGGGATAGTGCTGCTGGGCGTAGGGCATGGCACCGGATTCAAACCAGCAGTCCAGGACCTCGGGGGTACGGTGGTAGGTTTTACCATCCTTTTGGATGACGACTTTGTCAACAAAGTGTTTGTGAAGGTCGGTGATGCGGACGCCGGAAAGTTTCTCAAGTTCATCCACACTGCCCACGCAGATGCAGTCGGTGGGATCTTCGTCGTTGATCCACACAGGGATACAGGACCCCCAGAAGCGGTTGCGGCTGATGTTCCAGTCACGGGCGTTGAGAAGCCAGTTGGTGAAGCGTTTGCCCCCCACATAGTCGGGCTGCCAGCGCACATCCTTGTTGCCTTCGGCGAGACGCTCGTGGAGATCTTCGACCTTGACATACCAGGCTTCGATGGCACGGTAGATCAGAGGAGTATCGGTACGGTCGCAGAAGGGGTAGGAGTGCTTGATGGTCGCCTGATGGACAAGTTTTCCTTCCGCTTTCAGACGCTGGATGATATCTTTGTCACAATCTTTGCAGAATCTGCCCTGATATTCAGGGATCTTGTCCGTAAAGTTACAGGAGACATCCAGAGGATCGGCGATGCAGTTGATCCCGGCTTCACGGCAGACACGGAAGTCGTCTTCACCGTAGGCGGGGGCGATGTGGACCAGTCCCACACCGTCGCCGGTGCTGACATATCCGTCGTTGAGGACCCGGAAACACCCTTCAGCCTTAAGTTCGGCAAAGTAGGGGAACAGGGGTTCATACTCCCACCCCTTGAGGTCGGCGCCCTTGAGTTCAGTGACGATCTCGTACTGCTCTTCTTTCTTGAAAAGAGAGGCAATACGCTCTTTTGCCATGACATAACATGCCTTCTTTTCGTCGGTCAGATCACGGACGATGGCATAGTCGATCTCGGCACCGGCGCAGATGGCAAGGTTTTCGGGCAGAGTCCAGGGGGTGGTGGTCCAGATGAGCAAGTAGGTGTCGCCCCAGGCGGCATCGGCGCCGGAGGTGACTCTGGTACGGACGGTCACAGCAGGATCCTGAACATCTTTGTAGTTGCTGCCTGCTTCAAAGTTGGAAAGGGGGGTGGAAAGTTTCCAGGAGTAGGGCATGATACGGTAGGATTTGTAGATTCTGCCCTGATCCCACAGCTGTTTGAAGATCCACCAGATGGTTTCCATGAATTTGGGATTCATGGTTTTGTAATCGTTGTCAAAGTCCACCCAGCGGCCCATGCGGGTGACGGTTTTGCGCCATTCGCCCACATAACGCAGCACCATGGAGCGGCACTGTTCGTTGAATTTGTCAACGCCGAACTCTTTGATCTCATGAGCGCCGTTGATGCCCAGAGCATCCTGTGCAAGGGCTTCAATGGGGAGTCCGTGAGTATCCCAGCCGAAACGGCGTTCGACATAGTTGCCCCGCATGGTCTGGTAACGGGGGATCACGTCCTTGATGGTACCGGCAAGGAGGTGTCCGTAGTGGGGCAGTCCGGTGGCAAAGGGAGGACCGTCGTAAAAGACGTATTCGTTGCAGCCTTTGCGCTGTTCGAGGGACTTGTTGAAGATTTGATTTTCTTCCCAGAATTTGAGGACCTCAGCTTCAAGTTCCGGAAAATTCACCTGATTGGAAACATTTTTGAAAGCCATATCAATTTTTCTCCGTAGCAGAAGGGAAACAGCGTTCAAGAAGTGCTGTCCCGGGTTTTTTGGTAAACAAACTCACAACGATCAACACCAGGATCGCCAGAGGAAACGCATAGACAAAGGGATCCACCACCGGCCAGGGATGGGTGGAGATCAGAACATCTCTGCCGAAAAGGAATTTGCAGATCCCCAGAGCTGCTGACTCTTTGGCGTGGAGGAAAACAAGTCCGATGAGACTTGCGGCAACGCCTGTGGCGATACTTGCGCAGACGCCTGTCCGGGTGGCTCCCCGCCAGTAGAGCGCCGCAACGTATGAAGGCAGGAAGGATGCCGCACAGACACCGAAGAAGATCGCCGTCCCCCGGGCAACGATGCCGGGAGGCAGCAAAATGGCAAAGACCACTGAAACGATGATGCCGCAGACAATGCCGATACGGGTGATAGTGATGCTGTCTGCCCCTGAAAGGGTCACAGAACGGTAGATGTCATGTCCCAGTGAAGATCCTGTCACATGAAAAAGAGAACTCATGGTGGACATGGCGGCTGAAAGCATGGTCAGAGAAAAAAGATAGAGGACCACGGAGGGCAGCGCTTCACGGATGAACATGGGGATGATGAGATCCGGGTTTCCTTTGGCAGCCTCAATGGCAAGGAGCTGCACATCACCGGCGATCCCCTTGTCGGCAGCGTAGAAAAAGACATTTGAAAGAGCTCCCACAGTGTAGGCGGCACCCACGGTACAGCAGATAAAGACGGCACCGATCAGGACGGCGCGGTTCAGTTCACGGGTGCTTTTCACCGTCATGAAACGCACTGCCAGCTGAGGCTGAGCCAGAGCACCGATCCCAACCCCCAGCATGAGACTTGAAACAAGAGTCCACCACCAGACGGAGTTGAATTCCGGCATAACTGTCCAGCCCCGGTGTCCCAGAGCATAGGCGGCGGGCATCCTTTCTTTGACCAGAGGCGCCATATCGGTCAGTGCCTGATGAGCGGGAACGATCCCCCCCAGCTTGACATAGCAGAGAACCAGAAGCAACAGCATACCGCCGATCATGACGCTCCCCATAAGGGCGTCCACATACATGACCCCTTTGAGACCGCCGAAAATCACATAGACCGCCACTACAGCGGCAAAGATACCCAGCGCCCAGGTATAGGGGATCATCATGACCTCCTGGAGGAAACGGGCGCCTCCAATAAGAACAACGCTGGAGTAAAGAGGGATAAAAACACAGATAATAGCACCGATAAAGAGACGCAATCCGTTGGAGTGGAATCTTTTGCCGATGAATTCCGGGAAGGTCGCAGCTCCCAGCGCCACTCCCATGGCACGGGTCCTGCGTCCGAACCAGATGAAAGCGATGAAAATGCCGAAAGCGATGTTCATAAAGACCAGCCAGAGCAGTCCCATGCCGAACTGACCTGCGATACCGCCGAATCCTACCAGTGCGGAGGTGCTGATAAAGGCGGCGCCATAGCTCATTGCCATGACAAAAGGATGGGTTTCTCTGCCGGCGACAAGATAGTCTTTGTTGCTTTTGGTCTTGCGGAATCCACGGAACCCCAAATAGCCAATAACGAGAACATAAATACCTATGAGGACGCCGAGGACCCAGGTGTTCATACCGGAAAATCCGGCGGCAACGGGGATAAGAAGCTCACTCATTTTTTGTTTTCTCCTGTGCCGGAATTCCAGTTAAGAGCTCCAAATACGACACATACCAGTGTGATCCCAATGGTACCGACCATTGCGGCAAGGACAAAGCCGTCACCTAACCCGAGCATGATAAAAATATTTCCTTATGAGTCGTTCAGCATTTTATTTGAAGAGGGTGCTGAAACAATGTCTGTATAAAACAAAAGACGAGTCCCTTTCCAGGAAAGGAACCCGCCTGCTTCCGAAGTATTCCGAATGGTGGCGGATTACGCCTTCTGGAAATTCCCGGTGCGAATGCAGCTGGTGCAAATCTTAACGGTCTTAACGGTGCCGTTTTCAACGATCTTCACATTCTGAAGATTGACCTCGAATGTACGCTTGACATTCTTCACCACATGCATACCGATGCCGCCTGCCTTCTTCGCCAGACCGCGCCGGGTGATGCAACCGCCGTTGCCGCGGACCTTGCCGCAGAGTGCGCAGACTTTACTCATTTTTACCGAATCCTTCGTGTTATAAATCAAAAAAATGGTGGGTTGACCGGGACTCGAACCCGGGACCACCGCCTTAAAAGGGCGATGCTCTACCGACTGAGCTATCAACCCGCCGTTATTACTTAATCGTATCGACGATTCCTTAATATAACGCCGTTTTTTATAAATTGCAAGCGAACTTTTGAAAAAAGTTGATTTTTTCTTTTGCACCTCTCTTTGCACCTCTCATTGCGAAAGGTCTCAACCGCTGGCATGTGTATAATATAGCACCCTTTGATGGATATTTCCAGTCCTTTTTTGAGAAAATTCCAAAAAAAGAAGGAGCTTTTCTCTTCTGAGGCAGAAAAACTCCTTTTGCAACGGAGGTAATTTCAAAAGTCATTCAAAAAATGGCTTTCGATGCCATTCGCAAAGAGCTGCAAAGGGTAGTTTGCACTTGCTACCTGGCTTGTCCCGCCGTAGCTTTATGCGGAGGGGGAAAGGTAACAGCCGCTTGTCCCGCC
>JAZODE010000011.1:0-19660 GCA_045596885.1 Victivallaceae bacterium | reverse complement strand
TAAGTCGGTGTACCTGCGATCAATGCAAAATTGTTTATCAAATACTCATCGGAACTTTTCCGGTTACTCAGGGTAAAGTCAATTATCGCCCCGGTATAAGCACTGACTCTGACGCTACTTTCCAGATCTAAATATCCACGGTGAACTGCTCCTGATGAGATATACATTATACCTCCGGAGAAAACTTTTGTATCCTCTGCACATCCTCCACTTTGTATTTGCATCAAACCACCATTGGAAATAACACTGTCTTTAATATTTCCGCTGATTTTTGCTATGCCGGTCATTTCTGTTCCGACGGCAAGACCGCCTGCAAAGACGGACATTGTTCCATCATAATTCAGTAATGTACCGCTTGCAGTTCCTCCGCTGGAAATTGATAAAATTCCGGAATTCACTACTGTACAATCAGCCAATCCGCCAGAAAAGACATGCATGGATCCTGCTGCGTTGATTCTTGTATTCTGGGCAATTGTTCCGGAGTGTACAGTTGCTCCGGTTTTACTCAAATTTACACCTGAAAAGATGTTTTGCTGGAATGAAACGTTTGCATCTGAAAAAAAGGAAACCCATCCGCCGTTTTCTTTGATCATTACAGCAGAACCGCCTTCTACAAGTAATGTCCCGCCGACATTGACACAAGTCTGCTCTGCATAACCGCCACTGGAAATATATTCCATTGCGGATGCATTTACTTCGGTTTGCATCGTTTTGCCGCCTTGCATAACAAAAAGCATTGAGTTATCATCCAGTTTTGTCTGGCATGCTGAACCGCCGTTAAAAACATAACCCAATCCGGAATTGGTTGTTGCAACAGCGGTTCCTCCGGAAGAAATATGAATGTAGCCGTTAGAATTGACAAAAGTTGAAATTGCGGATCCTCCGCTTTCTACGATCAAGTCCCCTTCAACAGATGTACATTCAGCGATGCCGTCTTTCCATAAAAATGCGGCACCGCCCCGATTTATCAATGAATCTTCGAGCTTTCCTGAATGATGGACATAAATATGTCCTCCGGAGTTGGCAGTTGTTTCTCTTGCAACGCCGTTAATGACAAACATTTCAGCGAGATTTTGTACTGTAGTATTTTTAGCGATACCGCCGGAATGAACTTCCAAAAAGCCTTCACCAAGAATTTCTATATTGCTTATAACGCCGTTACAGGCGACAAAAGCTGATTCATTTGCCTTGACCGTATCGTTTTGCCATAGATTTGCTTTGTTTGCAAAGGAACTGGTTCCGGAATCAACAAGAACTCCTGTTATTTGAGCGTACGGGATTTTCAACCATTGCAACCATATATCCGAGTGTCCGGAATCGAAACCTAATCTTTGGGTAATTTCCACTCCTTGCGGATCAAATAAACGTACAACAGGCGATATAGCGGTTGTGACATGAAGTAGAATAAAATTTTCCTTGGCATATTCTAAAAAGTCAGGTTGGGTCAACAGCTCTGACCACATTTTTTTTGCGTATGGACAAGAGGCATAATCTCCTATAAAAAAAACTATTTTACCAGATTGTGCCGCGTATTCAAAAGCTTGCTCTTGATCCGTCAGCCAAGTTCCAGGCTCATAGCTGCCAATCCCGAGAATAGATTTTTCTACAGTAGAATCATTCATTGTGCACTCTCCTTATTAGTGTTCTGTAAAAATGTTGGACATTGATTGCAATCGTAGAGATTAAAAAACTAATTTTCAGGTAGTGTTCTAAATTTTGCGCACATTTTATTTTGACCGATTATCAAAACCACATGCTTTTGTTTACTATATCAGCGAGCTTCCATTTTACAAGCGAGATATTGACGAGTATCTCATTTTGTCGTGGAAATATGCCGTAATCTTGCTCCGACTAACATCATTGCAGAATATCCGTCAGGAAAGCTGCCAACAACTCTTGTTCCCCGCCAAAATCCAGATACACATATTGCATCGCCGCCGCTATTGACGACATATACTGCAATCCGCCATTTGTAATATCCTGCTCTCTCATAGTCTGTTGTTCTCCTGTCAGTTCATCTTGTTATTTATCTTTATTCTACTTATATATTTAACGGCGATATGACATTTTTTACACGAAAAAAAATATTTTTGAGAAAATATACTGCATTTTCCGGAAAAATACAAGCTGATTTCAAAAAAAACAGGCTTATATTTGCGATAATGTGCCCCCGGTACCGGGAAACGGTCTGAGTGTGCATGAGTGTTTGGTGCGGCGCTGTCTGACATGTCAGACTGGTCTGACAAGTCCGACAAAATTGGTGCGCCGCCCCCGTTGATTGGGCGCTTGCATTTGACTGAGCCCTCTGAGGGGCTGGGCGCACAAAAAAAAGGGGGACTGCTGCAGATTTTTGCAGCAGCCCCCTTGGCGCTTTTTGAGAGATTTACTCAAAGACTGCTTCGCCGAAGGAGTCTTTGTCGTGGAAACTCAGGGATTCAAAGCTGGGGGACCAGAGCGCCAGCTCTTTGAGGGTCTTGGGGTTGCCCTTTTCACCGGGAGGAACCTGGATCTCACGGCCGACATTGAGAGTCCAGATCATGCCGGATCTGGGCTTGACCTTCAGGTCGGCAAAGGGAACCGTCATAAGGGAATACCACTTGTTCCCGCTGCGCTTTGAAGCGTAGCGCCAGTTGCCGTTCCATGAGGTGTCCGCCTTGTTGTAACGGGGATCCAGCACATCTTCAATGAATCCCACCGCCGCATCGTAGGAGGAGCCGGGAACGGGATTGTAGATGAAGTGATAGTAATTATCACGCCGTCCCGCAGGATCAAGGACCACCTCGATACAATCCGCCTTCCACGCCGGTCCGTCCTGTCCGAAAGCGGTGTGTCTGCGCTTGTCAGGCAGATCGGTCTCAACTGCCAGATAGAGGTTCCTGTCGTCGTAGAGCATCTTGAAACGGGTCTGCTCAGAAACCTTCCCCAGCTGGATCCCGTTGAGCTCCTGCCAGGGCGCCGCCGCCCAGACTCCCTTGTTGAAGTCACTTAATGTCACTGCCCCTTTTGCCTTTTTGACCGTCATGCGGGGGCGGGTGCTGCCGGGGAGAGTCTTGATCTTGCGGAGCAATCCCACATCCCAGGTGAGAGGCGCTTCAATGGGAGCTCTGAGTCTGCCGTTGGTGCGCATCAGGCGTTTGGGGATGAACTCAAAGAAGGGCAGCCCCTTCCATCCGGCAGGGACCTTGATCTTGCCTTTGGCATCGTAGAAGGAGTCGATCATCCTGTTCCGTGCCTCCACCGCGTCCAGCAGCACATTGAGATTCTGCCGGGTGGGGCGGAGACGGTAGACCGAGTAGAAAGAGAGGATCTGAGAGAGGTTTCTGGTGTAGTCAAATTCGATCCTGACCAGCTCCAGACGCTTTTTCACCTTGGGATCCTTTGCCATGGCTTCAGAGCGGGCAAGCTGCTTTTCCATGACATCAAGAAGATCCGCCGTGTAGATCATGCTCAGAAGCACTCTGGGCTTCACCGCAGCGGCTGCTTTGGCTTGGGAAAGTCTGGTGTAGATCTCAAGACGCTCAAACAAGGTGTCGTAAAAGACCTTCATGGGGGCGTAGCACTCCTTGAAAGCCCTGCGGTAGAACTCATCCAGCACCTGCAGCTCGTTCCGGGCGGGATCTTCAAGGATCTTGCCGTAAACATAGTAGGTGGGCGCTTCAAGACCGAAGTTTTCACCGAATCCGCAGCGGTAGATGCCTTTGACCTTGTTTTTGATGAAAAGCCGTGCCTGTTCAGCAGCAAAAGCAGGGGTGCGTTTGGGGGTGAGTCCCGTGGTGTTGTAGTATCCCCAGTTGTAGATGTATACCATGAAGCCGTGGGGGACCTTGACCTTGCTCCACGCTTCAAAGGACTCAGGAGTGTAACGGCAGAGTTCGATCATCACATTGGCAGGGAACTCCTTGAAACTCTTGGGGGGCTCCACCGTGGGACCGTAGGAAATGATCATCACCTTCTTGTCAGGACGCGCCTTGAGGACCTTTTCAGCAATATCCCGGTGGAGTATCCAGAGCTTTTCCCCCTGATCGGAGGTGTTTCCGTACTTTTCGCATCCGTCGCAGAGGCAGGGGATATATCCGTCAGTCTGGGCAAGTTCGGAGATCTCTGCCCCGGCGTCAAGAGCGTCGATGACCTGCTGATAGATGAGACGCTGGACCTCTTTGTTGCTGATACAGAGGTGGTTCCCGGTGCTGGAACGCTTTTTCTGCTTGCCGCTGCCCTGCATGGCAAAGTATTCAGGATTGCTTTGGGCGTACTTTTTCTCAGGCACGGCACGGTAGTAGCTGTGTCCGCCGTGGCTCTTGAGGGTACCGGCGCCGAAGTTGCTGTTGGCGTAGTCGTAGAAGAAGCTGTAGTTTCTCCCTGTGGCATGTTTCAGATTGGGGATCCCCTTGTGCTTGTAGGCAACAGGGATACGGATCTCCTGCTTTCTGACAAAGTCGATGCCGGGCTCTCCGGGGTAGAGAAAGCGCACATCCAGGAACTTTTCAAGGAAATAGACCGCAGCAAGAGTGGTTCCCAGTATGTAGGATTTGTAGGAGCCGTCAGGCTTGGAACTGTTGAACCGGTGACGGTCGCTGCCCGCCAGATAGAGATTGCCCTTGTGCTCCCAGATACGGAAGTCAAAGTTCTTGAAGTAGAGAGGACGCGCCCCCTTTGCCTTGAGGGCACGGGTGTTGCCCAGAAAAATGCTCTTTCTGCTTTCACTGCGGCGTGACTCCTGCACCACAGGAAAGTCGGCGCCGATGGTCTCTTTGAAGGCTTTGCGGATCAATTCCGCCGTCTCTTTGAGTTTCCGGGTGGTGCCGGGGTTTTTGGAGCGGTCAGGGTAGACGATCTGATACCTTGATCCTGAATGGATGACCAGAGTTCCCTTTTCTTTCGGGGCGCCGCTCTGGCATCCGCAGAAGAAAAGTCCGCAGCAGAGGGCAAGAACCAGTGTGAAGTTTTTCATATTTCTTCCTTAATGTTATGTTGTTGAGAGATTATTTGCCGAGAGTCAATGTTCCGTAGCGGTCGGTGTTGCCGAATGCGCCCATAGTGGGCAGATAGCAGCTCTGCTCCCAGACCATAGGCTCGTTGGGGAAGTTGTAACGGCAGTTGCGGAAGGCGTTGAAACGGAACGTCTCCCCCTTGCCGCCGCTGAAAACCATCTCATCCAGAGGAATGGCAAGGAAGCCCTCCCAGGTGGTTGAGCCTTTGACCGTGTTGAAGACCACCTTTTTGGCGTTCCACTTGATCGCTTTGGTTCTGTTGCTGCCGGGGGTGTAATGGGCATCAAAGAGCCGGTTGTCAGGAGCGAGGATGAACTGATAGCTCTCTTTGCCCCGGACAAGGAAGAATTCAAGGCTTTCGTAGCCCCAGAGCATAGCATCCCGTTTGCCCAGATGGGCGGGGACCCACTTGACGGTGGAAACCAGATTGGGGATGGTGCAGTGCGCTTTGATATAGAGAAACTTGCTGTCGTGGAGCAGACGCATCTCTGTTTTGGATTCCTGAGTGTACACATTGTAGGCATCGCAGAAATCTTTCAGGACAGCCGCTTTCTTCCAGTCGGCAGCACCGGGTTTCCCGGCAACTTTGGGAACGGTGACATTGGCGGGATTGGTCTTTTTATTCCCCCCACGGAACATCCGGGAGTTGATCTCAAAGAACTTGTAGGCTGCAAGGAATTTCCGGGTACGGTAGGCGTAGGGCTCTTTGTTCCCGGCAAGTTTGACAGCTTCTTTCAGGAGTCCCATCATACGGTCAACGAAGGCAGGGGGATAAAGCTCCATCCAGACCCGGCGGAAGTTCCACTTTCCGGGCGACCAGCCCTTGCGGACCCACGCCGCCTCCATCTCTTCATGGAACTGGCGGATGGGCTTTTCGGCAGGTCCGAAAAAGTCCCGGTAGTAGTCATTCATGATCCTGTCGATGTCGGCGTTGGGATCCCACATGAGTTTTCCGGCGGCGTAGACATTCTGAACATCGTAGAGCCAGTCGGTCCAGCGGCTGTAAGAGTTGCCGCTGGCATCGATATTGGCAAGTTCGATGACCCGCCCGCTGACCCGTCCGGCATCAACGGCGTAGCACTCTTTGATCTGACGGGGATAGATGGCAGGGGCACCGTAGACGCCCCGGCTGTAACGGGAGTTGTTCCAGTACTCCCAGACATAGAGCTGTGCACCGGTGGCGCCCCACTCATCCAGCATGGCCTTCCACGCCGTCTTGTAGCTCAAAGTGCCTCTGGGGACATGTCCGAAACAAAGTGTCACAGCCACATTGGGCATCAGAGGAAAGTCCGGACGGCGGCGGTAGCTGCCGTAGGCACAGCATGTGATGTATCTGCCGGGAGCTTTTTTGGCAACTTCAGCTGCCACGCGGTTGACATATCCCCAGACCAGATTGGAAAAAGCCCCCTGTTCTGAAGCCTTGGTATTGACCTGATCCATGCACTTGTCGCAGCGGCAGTGGAACAATCCCAGACTGTCACCGGGCATGACGGAAGAAAACTTGTTGTTGGGTTTTCGGGCAAATGTTTCCAGCTTGTCGGCAACGGTCTGTTTGAAAACCCCGGGGTGGCTCAGACAGACATGACCGCCCCCGGGCTTTTCGCTGGTCTTGCGGGTGCCGTCTGCCTGCAGAGCCAGATATTCGGGCTTGGTTTTGGCAAACCGGCGGACCCAGTTGTTGAAGGAGTGGTTGGCAATGGGACTGCCCGCACTGCCTCCGAAACGGAGACGGCGGAGCCACAAACTGCCTTCAGGTTGCTTCACATCGGGGTCCTGCTGGATGCGGCTGTAGAAGAAGGAACGGGTGTTGTAATGAGGACGGGCAGTACGGTAAAGTTTGTTTACGGTCACATTTTTTGTCTGAGGCACATGGGTACCGTATTTTCCGGGCCAGTACCAGCGGACTCCCAGCACAGTTTCCAGAAATTCGCAGGCGGCGAAATAGGTCCCCACCGCAACGTTGGCGCGCTGTCTGACGGAGTTCAAAGGCACATTGGGGGCGTCGCCGCCCGAAAGGACGATCACATCGTTGAGCCGTGCCGCCACAGCGTATTCGGGAACCAGCATGGCGGGGTCGATCCCGTACTTCTGAGCGATCTTCGTGCTGCCGATCATAATGGCAGGACCGGATCTGTATTGGGATTCAGTGATGATTTGGGGGGCGCTCCCCACGGCAAGTTTGAAATGTTCCGCCACTTCCTCAGCGGCGAATTTGGCGATGTTGTCCGGTTTGTCGGGGGTGACGATGGTGAAAAGCACCTTGCCATCTTTGACCAGCACCAGCGGTTTTTTTGCGGTGTTGGCAGTGTGTTCAGCGGCAAAACCTTCAGGCAGAGCGGTTTTCTTTGCCTTGACGCTTTGGGCTTTTTCCATCTTTTCCGCGGCGGCGTCATATTCGCAGAAGCGGATATTTTTCATTTCCCAGGTGGTGATCTCTCTGCCCTTTTTGCGGAATCCCGCTTGCACGTTGAACTGGGAGATATTCTCCAGATCGGGGATCTGCAGCACACCTGCCACCTCAGTGAAGTCCCCTTTGGGCGTGAAGGAAAAATTGACCTTCTCCGTCGCCTTGAGACCGCCGGGTTTCACCGAACAGCGGAACCCCGCCGTCAGAGGTGCACTGCCTTTGACCCGTCTGGCATCCATGCGGAAGACGATTTTTTTGCCCCGGTACTTCTGTGCCTGTTTGGCATAGACGTAAAATGTGGTGGTGGTCACGCTCCACTTGGATTTCAGATTGGTGCTCAAGGAGATGTCCTTGAATTTCTTGATCACCTTTTCCGCCGCCCCGCAGGGCAGCAGTACGGCAACTGTCATTAAAAACAGCACTGCTTTTTTTAACATTTTTCTCTCCTCGATTATTTTATGGTCACTCAACAACACGGAACACAGTTTTAACGGTGGGATCGGCTCCTTTGAGCTTCATCACCAGCTTTTGGGCAGGGAGTTTCACAAAGTTGCGGAACTCTTTTGCCTCAAGGATCTCAACGGGATATTCAAAGGCGGCTTCCACCTTGACACTGTTGCTTGAAAGGAGAACTTTGCGTTCATCCAAACGGGTACACTCAACGCCGCTTCTCAAGGGAAAGTTGAAGGTGTATTCATGTTCCACAGGGGCGCTGACCTTGTCGGTCACTTCAAGGGAACACTCCTGAAACACAACTTTCCGCTCCCACTGCACTTGTTCCCAGCCGGGGGCGTTTGAGGTCATGACGCTTGAAATGTTGTTTCCTTTCCAGGGCGTCACCTGACAGACCGGCGCGGCAAGCCAGGTGTAAAGTCCCTGCAGGACACTGTCCCCTTTGCCGTCCACCAGCATGGAACAGTGGTTGCTGCTCTGTTTGAAATACAGTGAAAAATCTTCATCATCATAGCTGCAGCAGCCGGGGTCCATGAGGAACCCTTCCCCCTTGAAGAAACAGCTGACCGCCTGTTTTCCCCCGTGGTAGTGGGAAAGTTTCGCCAGCAGGGGGGAGCAGTCAAAGAGCAGATAGTTGCCTTTGGCGTCCTTTTTAATGGCGATCTTCGACTCTTCAAGAAGGAGCTGCACCTCTTCTTTTTCTTTCACGCTCCCCAGACTGGCGATAAAAATAGACATGTCAAGGGGGTATCCGTCGCTGACGACGGTGGAAAATCCGTCGGGCTGACGGGCGGCGCAGCAGAATTCAAACGCCTTCACCGCTTTGGCTTTGGCTTCGTCACTGATCTTGAAGCCTTCATTGGCGGCGATATTGAGGGCGTCCCGGGTGATCCAGCTTTCAAAGAAGTGATAAGAGGGGCTCAGATCATAGAGCATACCGTCAGAGAGAAAGTCGTTCTGAATATGGTAATTGCACATCTTTTCCGCCACGGGGAGCCATTTTTCTGTACCCCGTGTGCCCTTGAAAAAGGCACACGCCATGAGCAGAGCCATGGCACGGAGTGCCTGATGGTTGCCGCGGCTGAGCTTGACGTGGGACTCCTCAGCCCAGAAAATATTCTGTCCGTGGGAAAAGACGAAATCCTCAAGGATTTGGTTTTCCTCAGGGGTAAGGAGCTCCATATCTTTGAGAAAGTACATGGCGTAAATGCTGTGGATGATACGGCTGGCAGGCTGAAAGTCGAACCACTGATAGGGGACGGGAGCGTTGAATTCCGGTCCCATGGCGTTGTACTCCTCATCCCTGCGCCTGAGTATCTCGTCGTGAAAATCACAGGTCGCCTGTTGGGTAGCAGGGGCTTGAAGCTCAGGCGTTTGAGCAAATCTCAAGGGCACTTCCAGAACCTCCCGCCCGAGTTTTCTGTCATTGGTTTTCCGGGCGTGGTTCGCCATGGGGGCGATAAAGTACATGCGGTTGATCCAGCTGGTGCGCTCGATGGTGCGCCAGAAGTTGTATTTGAGAAAGTCCACATTTTTGTAGCCGCCGAACTCATCAAGAGCGCCCTTTTCCACCACGGCAGCGGTGTATTCGGCATCGTTGACGGAGCCGATGATCTCACGGTTGATGAAGGAGCCGCCTCCGTCAAAGGGATAGAGTTCAAAGAAGCTGAATCTGTCAAAAAGTTCTATCCCCAGCGCAGGGGTGAAACGGTCAATAAGGCGTTCCATTTCTTCAAATATCCTTTACATTCAAATGTTTACGCAAAAAGCGAATGGCTTTTTCCATGCTTTCAGGAGGTATCCTGTGCCCGGATTTGTGGTCGTCAAGGAGCATATTTTCCCTGTCACCCCTTATGAGTGCGGCACGGTCAAAGAAGGCATTGGTCCCTTCGTTGTCATAGTGTCCGGCAATGACCATGAGGGGCGTCTTTGAAAGGGCAAGCAGCTGGGCATGTTCCATATTTTTTTCTTCCATGGCTTTCACCTTTTCACCCCAGTACCAGATATCCTCCCAGTTGGTCTGGTGCCACCCGAATCCCCAGTCGCTTGCCACGGCGGCTTTGAGCCGGGGCTCCAGACACGCCATGTAAAAGGCGATCTTGCCCCCCAGAGAGTGCCCCATGACGCCGATGCGATCACTGTCGAGGCGCTCATCTTCATAAACGCGATCCACCAGCAGCTGATTGTCGTAGAGGAGTTTCCCTGAGCCGCTCCAGTGGGGGTTGTCTTTGAGGAGTTCCGTTGCGGCGGCAGCCCAGCGGGTAAAGTCTTCGGGCATATCGTTTTGGATATAGGTGCGGTAGTAAGAGGTGCAACTCAGGACGGCAAAGCCCGCCTGAGCCAGTTTTGCGCCCCGGTTCCAGGTGTCGGGGGAGCGGCCTTCCATAGAGAACTCCGCTCCTGTTTCCGGGTCGAAACCGATGATCCGGGTGGGGACATAGAAGGGCATGATGACTGTGGGGTAGGGAGCTTTGCCCTTATGGGGCAGCAGCAGCATGGTCTGCTGGAACTTGCCGGGGGCGTTGCTCTGACGGTAGAGTTCGCCGTCAAATCCGGGACCGGAGAACTTTTTGTAAAGTGTACACTTTTTTTCGTAAACATAAGAATCTGCAGGTTTGCCGAAAAATTCCTCCCAATCCTTTTTCCACTGCTCTGTTTCAGCAGGACCGGGGGTTCCATGATTGTGCACATTGAGGTAGTGGTACTTTTCCCCGTCAAAGAATTCCCTGACGCCATCTGCAAGTGTGGTGGTATCAATGATTTCGCCAGACCATGAAAGTTTGACGGTACCCGAAACAGTTTCTCCTGAAAAGACCTCTTTCATGAGTTGCCCCTTATATTGTTATGGTGTTTTAATCCCGGACTGTCCGTTCCATGCCTTTGCCCAGATCGAACATGGGCTGATTTCTTTTGGGCTGGGGGACAAATTGGCGTGAGGCGTTTTCAATATCCTCATCCATAATGATTTGTGAAGCAGGCTTCTTTTTGCCGTCGGGATTGATAAAATCCCTGCCTTTGATCGCCTCAGTGCCGCCGATGCGGGTGACGACGCCGGTTTTGGGGTTGCGGTAAAGCTGGGGGATGGTGCTTGAGGTCTTCCAGAAGGTGTTGTTGACATTGGCACCGTCTATACTGAATGAGAGGTAGTGAAAGACCTTCGGGGTCACGGGGACAAGGACATGGATACGGCTGAGCATATCCACTTCGACCTGCAGTTTTTCGTAGCCCATCTGATGTCCGAGGCGGACAACACCGTAAACATTTTTGTCGTCAGAGACCACCAGATAGTAGTATCTGCGCTGTTTTTCGTACATGGTGCGGATCTCGTATGTTCTTTCATCGTTCCGGCTGCCGGGCTTTTCGTAGATTTCAGGGATACCCACACTTTTTTTCCAGATGACAGCGCCGTGTTCCACCTGAAAGAAACGGTCGGGCGTTTTGTACTCTTTGGAAAGCATGGCGTGTGAGACATAGGCATGGATCTTGTAGTTATCCAGCTGGTCGATGTTGTAGAATTCGTTGATGGGGACGACGATGGAGCGGATCTCTCCCGGTCTCAGGATCAGTCCGTCGATGGAAATTTCCTTGTTGGGGCGCTTTGAAACGAACCGCTGCCCGGCGCCGGATATCTCAAACATGAGAAATCCCTGAAGACGGGGGGATTTTCCGAAAAGCAGCGCTTTCCCCGTGTCGTTGCGGAATGTGATTTTTGCGTAGACCGGTTCAAACTGCAGGAATTTGCTGCGGTTGATTTCCAGAGACATGCCCAGCTGTCCGAAAAGCAGAGCTCCTGCAGGGCAGAGCAGCAGCGCGAGAGATAAGAGGAGTTTTTGCATCATGGTGTTGCCTCACTGATTTTTTGTTTGAGAAAATTCCCCAGCTCCGTTCCCACCCGGAGGGGGGCGATATTGTGACAAAGCAGACCTGGAGTCATGGGACAGCTTCTTTTCATACATCCGCAGCAGCTCAGATCATCTCTTTTGAAGACCCGGTGTTCAGCGCCGTAGGGACCGGTCAGCTCCGGGAGCGTGGGACCGAAAAGAGCAAAAACCGGTGTTCGCGCCAGAGCGGCGATGTGCATGGGACCTGAATCATTGGTCAGGACCGCATGGGCAAGAGCCATGACAGTGACCAGCTGTGCAAGGGAGGTTTTACCCGTCAGATCAATGGCATCCGGGATCATTTTTCTGATGGTTTCAGCGGCGGCTTTTTCTCCGGGGCCGCCCACGATCACGGCGCCGCAGCCGGGGACGGCGTTCCGTGCCTCAAGAAAGATCTTCCCGAAAAGCTCCGGGGGAAAGACTTTGCTTTCCCAGCGGGCGCCGGGGACGATGACGGCAAAGTGTTCCGGAAGGGGGGGGAGTCCCTGATCCCGCAGGGGGATCGCCACATCGGGAACGGGGAAAGAGGTAGAGCAGAGTTTGTTTACCAGCTCCGCATATCTGCTGACGGCGTGCTGTTCCATGAGCACATCCACCTTGCGGTTGTAGAACCATGCGGCGCTTTTTTCTCTGGGGCTGGCGAATCCCGCCACGATGCAGCTGCGGGAGCACCAGCTGAGAAATCCGCTGCGGAAGAGTCCCTGAAAGTCTATGGTGATCTCGTACACCTCTTTCCTTATTTCCCGGACCAGTTTGAAAAGCTCCGCTGCCCCATGGCGGAAGGAGCCCAGTTCCCGGCGGTTGAAAAGGATCTTTTTACGCACAGGGAAGGGGGAAAGATCCAGCAGATCTGCAAAGGCGGGATGGATGACAAAGTCCAGCTCCATATCAGGATATGAGCGCCGCAGCAGTTCCAGGGCGGGGAATGTGTGTACAACATCACCGAGACTGCTCGGCTTGATGACCAGTATTTTGCCTGTTCTGCCCATGTTCGTCGTGTTCTTTCAGGAAAAATCAGGAGCCGAACTCAAGACGCTCCGCAAGGCGTGTGGGGAGTCCGGCAGCAAGGATCTTCTGCTGGGTGGCAGGGATATCGTAGGGCAGACGGAAGCGGCTGATGGACATGCGGTCGGTATCCCAGACGGCAAAACTGGCTCTGGGATCGCCGTTGCGGGGCTGCCCGATGCTGCCCACATTGAAAAGGTATTTGTTGTTTTTGCGGTACTCAATGGTGATCACATCGGGGCGTGTCACATCATCATCGGCTTCACCGTTCCATGCGTTGAGCATTTCGATGGGGCGTTCGCCGGGGGCTGTGAGCTGTTTTTTGACAAAAGCCACGGGGACATGGGAGTGTCCGCAGAAACAGAGGTTGGAACGCTGATAGGTGAAATTGTCCTCAGCGTGGAACTGATCAAGGATGTATCCCCAGTTGGAAGGGGTATCGAGTGTGGCATGGACCAGCGTGGCATTGAGGAATTTGGCTTCGTATGGGGCGTCATCCAGATATTGACGGTCCTCATCGCTGATCTGTTCTCTTGTCCATGCGACGGCTTTTTTGGCGTTGGCGTTGAAGCCTGATTCAGCAATATCTCCGCGGACGGCGTAGTCATCGTGGTTTCCCCGGACTCTTGCCACCACATTGAGCTGCCGGACAAGTGCAAGACATTCATTGGGGTTGGCGTTGTATCCCACCACATCTCCCAGGGAAATATACTCCGTGATACCCAATTCCCGGCATTTTTCCAGAACCGTTGTTAAAGCCTCAAGATTGGAGTGAATATCACTCAGGATCGCATACTTCGCCATGATGAATCTTTTTCCTCACATATATCAAATTTTAATACACTTTTCCGGAGCAGAAAAAGGGAACGATCACGGCAGGAACCCCTGCCGGGACAGTCCCTCAGTGTTTTTCTGCACTGTTCAAAAAAAGGTGCAAGCAACCGCTGTAAGCCGGATTCTGTGTTCCGCTTTTTCAAGCGGACGGCAACCATCTGTCTGTGCGACCAGTACCCGGAACTCGTAACGCCGGAGAGCAGCGGCTCGTTCCCTATTTGGTCTTGCTGCGGGAGGAGTTTACATTTGCGGCGCGCCTCTCAGCCTCGCCCGGTGGGCTCTTACCCCGCCATTTCACCCTTACCTTACGGGAAGTTGCCTCCCCGGAAGGCGGTATAATTTCTGTTGCACTTGTCTTTCTGCGGAATATGGTCCGCAGCATCCTTCTTTTCAAAAGGACTCCCTGCTCCCGGCAGTCCGGACTTTCCTCAGACAGCGTCTGACAGAAACGCCAAAAGCGCTTCAAGCGCCGCCCGCGGCTGCCCACGGTCACAAACACCAAAACTTGTCAAATATAGCACAAGTTTCACTATTATTCAAGTTTTAAAAGAAAAAAACCTCTTTTTTTCAGCGGCTCAGTTTCCGATAACAGAAACAGAGCCGATAACCTGAGCACCCCGGTACCGGAAAGCACTCTGATCGTGCATGAGTGTCTGGTGCGGCGCTGCAGGACGGTGTCTGACCAGTCGGAGAAGCCCGGCAAAGTTGGTGCGCCGCTGTCGTTGATCGGGGTGGGACCTTGCAATTTACAAGCACTCCAAGAAGTGATTTCAGCTGCGGTGTCTGATGGCGGCGCTGATGAGAGCGTCAAAGATCCTTTTCCGGTGGTCAAGGTCGTCGATGCGCTCCGGGTGCCACTGGACGCCCAGACCGAACTCCCGGTCCTGACATTCTATGGACTCCACAACGCCGTCGGCGGTGCTGCGGGAGGTGATCTTGAAGTTTTTGCACTCAAAAGCGGGGTTCACCGCCTGATGGTGACAGGAGTTCACCCGGAGGTACTTTTTGCCGAAAAGCTCCCGGATGAGGGAGTTTTCTTCGGTTTCCACAAAGTGATAGGTGTCGGGGCGGTGTTCCTTTTCGGTGTCTATGTAGCTGTTGCGGTGGCGGACGGTAAGGTCATCCAAGTGCTGAATGAGCTTGCCGCCGGAACCGACGCAGAGCTCCTGACAGCCCAGACAGACCCCCAGAAAGGGAATGTCACTTGCCAGAACTGCTTTGACCAGAGCAAGGTGTGCTTCGGCAATATCTTCCCGGAGCATGGCGTGGTCGCCTTCGATGGGTTTTTCCCCGAAAAAGCGGGGAGGGATATCGGGACCGCCGATGAAGATCATGGCGTCCACATGCTCCAGATAGCGCAAAGACTCCTCAACAGTGAGAAAAGCAGGGACAGTCAGGGGGAGACCGCCGTGGTCGTGGACTGCCTGACAGTAGGCCTGGGGATGAGGATAAACGGTGTGGACCCTGACCGCAGTCGGGACCCCGGTCATGCCGATAACAGGACGCTTCATTTTCACATGTTCCATGCTTTGACGATGGCTTTGGCGATATCTTCGTGGATGGGCGCCAGAGGATGGGTTCCGTCACGGGAGACCACATATTCGCTCAAAGGCGCACTGCCGTGGAGTTCGTAGAAAAGAGCATCCAGCGGCACGCTGTTGGCGCCCATCTCATCGGCGGCGGCACGGGCGGCGAGATAGTATTCTTTGATGATCTCCCCGTGGGCGAGATAGGCTTTGCCTTCAAATCCGAAAGGCGTTGCAATGGAAACCTTCTTGATCCCTTTCAAATGGCACATGTGTGCCATCCATGCAAGGTTGCAGCGGTAGGCTTCGGCGGAAACGGTGGGTTCATCCGCCCAGCATCCTCTGCCCACAGCGGCGTCGTTGGCTCCCAGAAAGATGAAAACCGCATCGGGTTCCAGGTCGAGGACTTCGGTTTTGAAGCGGGTGAGGGCGTGGGGAGTCTTGTCGCCGCCAAGTCCCGCGTTGATGACGGTATTGTCGGGCAGAAGCTCCTGAAGGAATTTCACATAGGAGTTTTCACCCTGAGTGAGGCTGTCACCCAGACAGACGACTTTTTCTCCTTTGGCAAGGAAGGGTTGAGTCAGATCGAGCATTTGTTTTGTTCCTTATATAATTTGATGTGATCTATTTGAACATTCCGTAAACCGCCGTCTCCCCCAGCTGTTCTTCGATTCTGAGCAGCTGATTGTATTTGGCGATCCTTTCGCCCCGGGCGAGGGAACCGGCTTTGATCTGCCCGGACCCCAGAGCCACGGCAAGGTCGGCGATGAAGGGATCGCAGGTTTCCCCGGAACGGTGGCTGACGATGGTTCTGTAATGGTTGTTGTGCGCAAGAAAAGCTGTGTCGCAGCACTCCGAAAGAGTGCCGATCTGGTTGGGTTTCAGAAGGACGGCGTTGGCACATTTTTTCCCGATGCCCTCCCGGAGCCTCCGGGAGTTGGTGACAAAGAGGTCATCCCCCACCAGCTGACACTTATCCCCCAGTTCAGCGGTAAGGATCTGCCAATCCTCCCAGCTGTTTTCGGCAAGGCCGTCTTCGATGGAGTCCACGGGGAATTTCCGGGTGAGCTCTTTGAGGAATCCGATCTGTTCGGCGGGGGAAAGTTTTGCGCCGTTTTCTTCAAAGATGGCGTAGTCGTAAATGCCGTCGTGATAAAAAGAGGTTGCGGCAACATCCAGAGCGATGGTCATATCTGAACCGGGAGTGAGTCCGGCTTTTTCAATGGCAGAGACAAGAAGCTCCAGCACAGCGCAGCTCCCCCCCTTGAATCCGGAAGGGGCAAATCCCCCCTCGTCGCCCACGGCAACAGACCAGTTGCGGTCAAGAAGAAGCTGCCGCAAAGCGGCGATGACACGCCTTGATTTGCAGAGGGCTTCAGAAAAAGAATCGGCTCTGACGCAGCGGATCATGAACTCCTGAAAAGCACAGGGGGCGCCTGAATGGAGTCCGCCGTTGAAAACATTGAGCATGGGGACAGGAAGGCATTTGGCATTGGCTCCCCCCAGATAGCGGTAGAGGGGGAGTCCCAGCTCCATGGCTGCGGTGCGGGCACAGGCAAGGGAGACTCCCAGTATGGCATTGGCGCCCAGAGAACTTTTCTCAGGAGTCCCGTCTGCAAGGCACAACTCCTGATCTATGCCGCACTGGTCAAAAAGATCCATGCCGATGATCTCAGGGGCGATGAGCTCCTCAACATTGCGGACCGCCTTGCGGACCCCTTTGCCGTCGTAGCGGCTTTTGTCGCCGTCCCGGAGCTCAAAGGCTTCTGCCGCCCCTGTGGAGGCTCCGGCGGGAACCGATGCTCTGCCGCAAGTGCCTTTGGCGGATTCCACCTCCACCTCAAGGGCGGGATTACCTCTTGAATCCAGAATTTCCCTGGCTGTGACGGATCGTATCTCTGACATTTTGATAAAGTCCTTATTTCTGCTGAAAACACAAGTTTACTATAATATACGGCAGCGGGGCTTTTTTTTCAAGGGCCGCTCCGGAAATTTCATGAGGCAATTTCAAAACTCCTCAAAATTGTCAAAGCGCCCTCGCTTCGATCTGATAAAGGGAGCGTTTTCGGCTGTTACCTTCCAGGTAGCAGCCTCAAACTACCCTTTACAGCTCTTTGCGAATGACATCTTTGCCATTTTTTGAATGACTTTTGAAATTACCTCTTTATGACACAGAAAAAAAGAAAAGGTGATATGTCAACCATCAAAAGGTTTTAGGGATTTTTGGGCGAATTTTGGATAAAAACACTTGCAATCTGCGGCTTTGAGTGCTATATTAACAAGTAAAATTCTCTTTTTTAAGATGAAAATTCAGTCATTTTTCATAAATAAAAAATGCCGATTCTCTTGACAGTCAAGGAGTTGGCGCAACAAAACGGGAGAGCCTTATGAGAAAAATCGCAGTGATGGCAGGAATCCTGGCGGCCTTTGCGCTGTCTTGGATGTCTTCACTCCACGCAGGTACCGTGTTTACCGACAGGAAAACCGGTAAAACCGTCATTGAGTTGACGGTAGACGGACTGCCCAACCCCACCGGTACCGACGTCGGCAACCGGGCAAACACAGAGATCGTCAGGGACTTTGTCAGAAACTTTCCGGCGCTTTTCAAGAAAAAGTACGCCGCCAAGTACAAGAAAAATCCCGAAAAGTACGGCAATTTCAACTGGGACGATGTTGAGATCCGCCTGAAACCCTTCTCCGGTATCAAGGTGGAAGGTGTGGAAAACGACCTTCTTGCCATCGCCGGTAATATGGCTCCTGATGTGCTTTACATCAACTTCCGTAAATCTGACAACTACATCAGCAATAACTTCCTCTATCCTCTGGATGAGTTCATCAACGAATTGAGCGCTGCTGAGCGCAAAGAGCTGCTCCATGAGCGCATCCACCCCAAGATCCTCCCTGTGGTGCACCGCATGGGACCCGACGGCAAAAAGCACTACTGGACCGTTCCCTACGGCGGTTCACCTCTGGGTAAGGTGCTGATGTACCGTAAAGACCTCTTTGATAAACACAAGATCCCCTATCCCACCGCCAAGTGGACCTGGGAAGACCTTCTCGACGCCTGTAAAAAGATCACTGATCCTGCCAATGGTATCTACGGTATCATGCTGGGTCGCGGCAAAACCGAATCCTGGTACTGGCTGACCTTCCTCTGGTGCGCCGGCGGTGAGGTCATGGAGCAGGATAAAGACACCGGCAAATGGCGCTGCTCCTTCGGATCCGAAGCCGGTCTCCGCGCTCTTGATTTCTACACCAAACTTTCCGCTGAAAAGTGGATCGACCAAAAAGGCGTTGTCCGTCGCGGTTATGCTTACAAAGACTCCCGTGCCGGCAACAAGTGGGCCAACGGTGAGATCGGTATCTATATGACCTATATCGATGAACGCACCCTTTCCACCTTCAACCCTGAAATCTACGGAATGGCTCCTGTTCCCATGGGGCTGCCCGATGAAAAGGGTGTCCGTCACCGGGGCGGTGAGCTGAACTGCACCATGTTCGGTATGTTCGGCGGCATCAAGAACCCTGTGATCCGCGACGCCGCATGGGAATATATGTACCATCGCGACAGTGAAGCCGGACTCCGTGTCCGTACCCGTGTCATGGTGGAAGGCGGTATGGGACAGTTCGTCATGCCCCGCTACCTGAAACGGTTCGGCTACGAAGACCTGCTCCGTATCTCTCCCAAAGAGTTCCTCGAACTCTACGAAGTGGCTCTCGCCACCGGCCGTCCTGAACCCTACGGCAAAAACTCCAACTTCGCTTATGAACAGATGTCCATTCCTCTTCAGTTCGCTGAATCCATGGAACTTTCTGACAAACTTTCCTCCGATCCCAAGCTCCGCATCGAACAGCTGCGCAAGATCATCCGCAGCGCTGAAGCCCGTGCCAACGAGCTGATGATCGGTGACATCACCGATGCCGAGCGCATCAAACGCCGGGTCATCGCCTGCTGCGTGCTGGTGGGTATCCTTATTGCCTACTTCTTCGTCTTCCGCAAGATCTTCCGGATCTTCACCCCTCCCAAGAGCATTCTGGGTGTGAAACAGGAAACCTGGGGTTTCCGCCGTCACTTCTGGGCTTACATGCTTCTGGTCCCCGCCGTGCTGACCATCCTCATGTGGCAGTACCTGCCTCTGGCGCGCGGTTCTGTCATGGCATTCCAGGACTACAAGATCATCGGTAAATCCATCTTTGTGGGTGTTGACAACTTCGGTAATCTGATCGTTGACAGCTACTGGTGGGCATCCATCTGGAACGCCTTCCGCTACTCCATGCTGGTCATCAGCTTGACCTTCCTGCCTCCCATGATCCTTGCTATATTGCTGCAGGAAGTGCCCAAAGGCAAACTGCTCTTCCGTATGATCTACTATCTCCCCGCCGTGATCTCCGGTCTGGTGACCATGCTGCTGTGGAAACAGTTCTACGAACCCTCTGAATTCGGTGCCTTGAACCAGATCATTCTGAGCATCCCCGCCGCCGGATTCATCGGCATCGGCGCCATCCTCATGATCATCTGCTTCATGTTCGCCCGCCGTCTTGCCTTCTACCGTCTCTGGAGCG